>JAMPYE010000275.1 GCA_023700825.1 Thermoanaerobaculia bacterium
AAGACCTATCTCATGTACTCGCTGGTCGGCATCGGCGACGTCGTCGAGATCCAGGCCGGCGACAGCATCGACATCCGTCGCGTGAACGGCGCGTCGTTCGGGACGCAGAACCCGAAGAATCCAAATCGCGCACTCGGTCCGTACTACGGCGACAACGTGACGTTCACGAGCTCGTTCTCCGGACAGACCGCGCCTAACGTGAACTGGAACTTCGGAAATCCGGAGGCGGCCGACAACACGACGACGACTGCGATCGGCGTCAGCGTTCCCTATCGGTACAAGGGGTACACCTCCTCGGGCGCCATCAGCGCGACGAAGACCGTCACCGGCACGTCGACGGCGAATCCCGCGGTTGACGACGACGAGAGCGTCACTCTTCTCGTGCCGTCCGCGCGCCTGGTGCACGACCCTGCCGCGACCCTGATCTCCGCGGGCGGGGCCTATGCGGGTCCCGTGATCGTCGGAGACAACTTCTACGACGCGTCGGACGGCTCCGTGGAGAGTCACTTCGGAGACTGGACGCTCGACGGCGTGCTGACGTCGTCCGCACCGACCGTGCCCCTCGCCGCCGGCTCGTGCGGCGCGCATACGCTCAGCTACGTCGCGCGCTACCAGCAGTACAGCGGCACGACGACGATCACTCCCGTGGGAACGCCCTTCAGCTCCGCGCTCTCCACCATCTCGTACACGGCCGTCCCCTTCAGCGTGAAGCCGACGATCTCCGGTTCGAACGGCAGTTCGCTCACGTTCTCGAACGCGGGACGCACGAGCTCGACCGCGTTCAACTCCGGCGCGACCTGGACCGTGGAATGGAGCCTGCTCAGTGCCTCGGACGTGCCGCTCCTCACGCCGCCGGCGCCGGCCGTCGTAGCGGTCGGTACGGTACCGTCGTTCGACGTGCCTAAGCCGGTCACCCCCGGCTCGAAAGTCCGGCTCAAGATCACGGTGGATGCCGGAGCCATGGCGGTGGCGGGATGCGACACCTTCCTCTCCGCGACGTCCGACTTCGCGCTAGCGCCGCCCGATCCGTTCGTCAACGTCACGGCCTGTGCTGCGCCTAACACCCTGGGCAACTGCACGCTGAGCGCGGATTCGCTCACGACCGGACGGGACCAGACGGGATGGACCTACTCCTGGAGCGTCGCGCCGTCGATCGGCCCTCTGGCCTCGACGCGAACGATCTCCCCCTCTTCGTTCCCCGCTGCGGGCACGTACAACGTCTCCGTGACCGCGACGAACGCGATCGACTCGACCACCTCGGCCACGGTTCCCCTCGTTGTCGCGCTGCCTCCCTGCATGCCGACTCCGGACAGCACGGTCTATTTCACGGCTTCGGCGAGCTCGGTCAATCCGGGCGCGAGCGTGTCATTTTTCGCCAAGCTCTTCGGCACCGCTTACGCGTGGCAGGACTGCGACACGCTGACCTGGTCGTGGGGCGACGGCACGGCGAACGTTTCCGGCAACAAGAACACCGCACTGGAGGTCTCGCACACCTTCGCCAGCAGCGGCACCTTCACGGTGACGCTCACAGTCTCCAACTCCGCGGGAGCACCCCGAAGCTCCTCGCTGTCCATCCAGGTCGGGACGGTTACTCCACCGCCGCCACCACCACCACCTCCTCCCCCTCCGGGGACCTGCACCAAGCCGAACGCTGCCGGGATCTTCGTCGGCTTCACTGGACCGGAAAGCGGGTGCAGGGCGGGCGGAACCACCCCGTGCAACGTGTCGGAGAATGTCTCGTTCAAGGTCCAGACGTTCGGCTACACGATTCAGCCGTCGTGCGATACGTTCTCCTGGAAGTTCGGTGACAACCGTACCGCCACCGGCCAGACTCCGTCCCACGCCTACACGGCGGCGGGCAGCTACACTGTCGAGCTCAAGGTCTCCAACAGCGCCGGCTCCGCGACCACGACCGGGCCGCTGGTCGTGAGCGGCGGCGTCTGCAACGCTCCGGCGAACGACATCAAGCTCGGCTGGGTCGGGCTTGCCTCCGGTTGCGATCCGACGAAGACGTGCTCGCCGGGAGAAAAGGTCAGGTTCTTCTTCTCGAGCGCCAGCAACTACGTACTCCAAGCGTGCGACTCGGTCACCTGGGATTTCGGCGATGGAGAGAAGTCGACCTCCAAAGTCGTCCAGATCGATCACACCTACTCATCGAACGGTCCGTTCCAGGTGAGCTTCACCGTCGCGAACTCTACCGCCACCATCACCGACGTGAAGACGCTCTCGTTCGTCCCGATCACCAAACCGGTCGTGTCGATCCAGGCGAGCTCCACGACCGGAGAGCCCGGCGACACGATCACCTTCACCGGCTCGGCGGTATCGAACGCGACACTGACCAGCCAGCTATGGCGCGTTCTCCGCGTGACGGGTGGGACGACACAGGTCGTTCGCACCGTTGCCAACGAGAGCGCCATTTCGCAGACCTTCGACACCGACGGCGACTACCGGGTCGAGTACACGGCGTCGAACTCCGGAGGCACCTCGGATCCGGCGGTCGTCGAGGTGACGATCTCGAACCGTAAAGCGTTCGCCTTCCTCCTCCCGGTCGTCGCGCGCCTCGACGGGTTCAACGGCACGAAGTGGCGCACCGACCTCCAGGTCTTCAACACCGATCCGCTTAACGCGCCGATCGAGCTCGAGTTCGAGTTCCGCGGTGGTGCGGGGCAGTTCAAGAAGAAGCTCTCGTTCGATTCTTCGACGAGGGTCTACGAGGATCTCCTCAGCATCCTCTCCGCTCCGGCGATCCTTAACGACGCCGGCCCGGTGATCGTGCGCGGATCGAGCGCGTCGCCGCCCCAGATGTGGACCCGCGTCTACACGGTCGACGCCGCGGGCGTCGGCAGCTTTGGCCAGTTCGTGCCGTCGGTGCCCATCGGTTCGACGTCGCAGGCGGCGGGATCGCCGGGTTCGTACATCGTCCCGGGTCTCGAGATTTCCTCGCGCTTCCGGTCGAATCTCGGGATCGTGAATCCGTCCAACCAGACGGTGCAGGCGACCGTCACGATCGCGGACGATTCGATGCTCGGCTTCCCGATTGGCCAGTTCTCGGTCGACGTCGGGCCTTACGCGCTCAAGCAGCTCAATAATCTCGACACGCTCGTCCCGGCGATCAAGAACGGGAAACCGTTCAGCGTCCGGATCGCCACGACCGGCAATCTCCCGCTCGTCGTGTACGGCTCGATGATCGACATGATCAGCAACGACCCGGTCTACGTCCCTGGAGTTCACGAGAGCACGCAGGCGGGTGTCGAGAAGCAGACGCAGGTCGTTCCCGGCGCGGGGCATCTCGTGCAGGGCAACGACACGTGGCGCAGCGATCTCGTCGTCTACAACAGCGACACCGTTCCGGTCCGGTTCAATCTCTCGTACTTCAACCCGGACGGGACGAAGGCAGCCGAAGCGCTCGATCAGGCTCTCGGTGCCGGAGCCTTCGTCCAGGTGGAAGACGTCCTTCGCTGGCCGATGCTCGACAAGATTCCTGCCGACTCGGTCGGTCTGCTCAAGGTGGAGACTCTCGGTACCGGGATCGTCCGGTATCCGATCATCCTGCAGCGAACCTACAAGGATCGGGGCCCGCTCGGGACCTTCGGTCAGGGCATCCCGGCCATCACGCCGAGCCGTCCGAACGTCGAGCTCAACAAGCCGGCATACATCGCCGGAGTGAGGAGTGACCCGTCGTTCTACACGAACCTCGGTCTGGTCGCGGTCGGCAACACGCCGTCCAAGGTCCGGGTGTCTCTGCTCGACGGCGTCACCGGCCAGGTGGTGGGCACGTGGCAGTATGTGCCGGCAGGCGCGACGGCACCTGTGGCCATCAACCCGAACCAGTCGATCCTCGCCGGGAACATCGTTCGCGCGCTCAGCTCGACGGCCACGCAGGGGACGCTCAAGATCGAAGTGATCGAGGGCGGTCCGGTCTGGGCCTACGCGTCGGTCATCGCCGCCGCCGATCCTTCCTGCAGCTGCACGCTGCCGGAACACACGTTCGATCCGGAGTACATCCCCGCGGTACAGGGGACGAACTAGATCGAAGTTCTGACACTGGAAACGAGACGAGGCGGGCCTGACGGCCCGCCTCGTTGCTTGTTGGTCGGCCTTTATTGCGTAGACCGAGCAAGGCGAGACGCCTTGTCTGCGCTTCAGCCGCCGATGTAGGTGCGAGGCACGCGGTGACCGACGCCGCAGAGGATCTCGTACGAGATGGTTCCCGAACGCCCGGCGAGCTCCTCGGCAGTAACGATCTCGTCCCCCTGGCGGCCGAGAAGCACGACCTCGTCGCCGAGCGCCACGCCGTCGATGTCGGTGACGTCGACTGTGACGAGATCCATGGAGACCCGGCCGACGATCGGCGCTCGCCGGCCGCGGATGAGCACGTCCGCGTTGTTCGAGAGCAGGTACGGATAGCCGTCCGCGTACCCGACGGGAATCGTCGCGATGCAGCTGTCGCGAGGAGTCGTCCATGTGGCGCCGTAGCCGATCGGGGATCCGGGCGGCATCGTCTTCAGGCGCGCGATCCGCGTCGTCCAGCGCATCACCGGTTCGAGGCCGCTCCGGGTGCCGTCGATCGGCTCGCCGCCGAACAAAAGCATGCCGACGCGAACGAAGTCGCCGGGATTGACGATCGCGCGCAGCGTCGCCGCGCTGTTGGCCATGTGGTCGAGCGGGGCGTGAACGCCCAGATCGCGCAGCCGCTCCGCCATCTGGCGGAATCGCTCGATCTGCAGTGACGTGTGGGCGCTGTGCGGCTCCGAAGCGGTCGAGAAATGCGAGTAAAGGGCGTCCAGCTGCACGAACGGCGCGTGCGTGAGGATTGTCGCGGCCTCGGCGAGGTCGCTCTCCACGAGCCCCATGCGCCCCATCCCCGAGTCGAGCTTGAGGTGGACGCGGACGGGACGCCGGCGGCGGGTGGCGACGGCGGCCACCGCATCGAGCATTTCCGGTCCCGTGATGCCAAGGACCATCTCGTACTCGGCGGCGAGCTCGATCTGGTGCGCGGTCAGCGGCCCGAGGACGAGGATCGGGATGTCGACCGCGGCCTCGTGCAGCTTCATCGCCTCTTCCAGCAGGGAGACCGCGATCATGGCGACGTGGTGCCTCGAGCAGGCTCGGGCCAGCTGGACTGCTCCGTGCCCGTAGCCATCGGCCTTGAGCACGGCGATCAGGCGCGAGCCGGGTGGAAGCATCCCGCGGACCGTGTCGACGTTCCGCATGAAGGCCGCGACGTCGACTTCGACGACGGTGGGACGCCAATGGATCTCGGGGTCAGGGGCCGTAGACATGGATGTTCTGTCCGTTGATCGCCGCGGCGCGCCGGGAGGCGAGGAAGAGAATTGATTCCGCGACATCCTCCGGGGACATGTCCGGCCGGAGCGAAGGAGCGACGCGGGCAAGCATGGGAGTGTCGACCGATCCCGGGCTCACGCAGTTGATGCGAATGCCGGAGCCGCCGAGCTCGGCCGCGAGCGACTCGGTGAGAGCGATGAGCGCGGCCTTCGACGCACAGTACGCGGTGAAGCCGGCGAACTTCTGAGGTCCGGGCACGCCGGATATCGAGGCGACGTTCACGATCGCGCCGCGCCCCGCGGCGAGCATCGGCGGCAGCACGCGCCGCGACGCGAGGAACGCCGCACGCACGTTGACCGCGAAGTGCCGGTCCCAGCTGGCCAGGTCCATCGCGTCGAGGCGGGCGGGCTCGATGTGCCCGGCGTTGTTGACCAGCACCGTGACGGGGCCGAGGCGCGCGCGGGCCGCTTCCAGCGCCACGTCGACCGATTCGGGCCGTTCGAGGTCGCAGGGAAGGACGAGGATCGTGCCTTGCGACTCGTCCCTAAGCAGGGCGAGCGCCGAGGCGTTTCGGGCAAGCGCCGCGACCCTGGCGCCGCTTCGCGCCAGGAGCAGCGCTGTCGCGCGCCCAATGCCGCTCGACGCTCCCGTGACGATCGCGACTTCGCCGTCGAGCTCTCCGTCGCCGCGCTGCTGGTTCATCCCGCGCATTGTACTTGGTTCGAGACCGGCCGCTTCCGGGTGGATCACCGATCCTTGGACGCGACCGCGCGACGCACACTAGTGTAGTGTTTCGTTAATCCCTTGCCTTTCGCAGAGCAGAAACGGGGTGAGTTCAAGGAGCGAGAAGGAGTCGATGTGGTTCATCGGCGAGGAGGAGCGACAAAGAAAGCGGCTGCATTCCGCCGCAACCCGGAGGGCA
>JAMPYE010000276.1 GCA_023700825.1 Thermoanaerobaculia bacterium
GATAGCCCGGGCCGCCAGTCACACCCGATCACGCGAAACGCCGCTTCCCGGTCGCCTAACTCGGCGCTTCGTCATCGATGCGATTTTTCGCCGGGAGCCCTGTCTGCGCGGGAGCCGGTACGCCTTCAACAGCCTGACTCGCCTCTCGCGACAGGGCGCCACCACGGGGCAGGGGCCTTCGAGCCCGACTCCTTCATTCAGCGCACATACGTGCGAACACAGGTGCCCGACATGCTTCTACGGAAACTCCGAATCTCGACCATCGCCATCGTCCTGTCAATCCTTACGATCCATGCGTCGGCCGGGCCGCTCGAGCTGGAACGCACCACCCGGATCTCACCGAAGTTCCTCGAGGGAATCAGCGCGCTGTACCGCGACGCAACGCGAGAGGTCGTGGCGACCGGGGAGTTCACGCTTCCCGGGACGACGGGCTGCTCGGTCACCCCTCTCGCCTGCGGTACGGAACGCAGCGGACTCCTCGGCCCCGGCGACTGCATTCCGGGCAGCGACGGGACCTACATGGACATCTGGACGTTCCAGGGCATCGTCGGACAGACGGTCACCATCACGATGCGCAGCGAGAGCTTCGACTCGTATCTCTATCTCGCCAACCCTTCCGGGGGGATCGTCCTCGGCGACGACAACTCGGCAGGAGCGCTCGACGCACGCATCGAATTCACCCTCACCGAGACCGGTGAATGGGGAGTCGTTGCGAATCAGCTCTCCCCCGCCGGCGGTCCATATCAGCTTTCGCTCGAGTGCTCGGCCAGCATCAACTGCCCCGTTCAGATTCGTGGCACGACCTGTGGGGGCATCATCGCCGGCACAATCGACGCGACCGATTGCGTGCGCGAAGGCCTGCCGGTCGAGTTCTGGAGCATCACCGGGACGGCAGGGCAGAACCTCGTCGTCACCGCCAACCGCACTTCAACGTCGGGAAGCGTCGGACTCGTGATCTCCGACGAAGCCGGGACGACTCTTGCGACTGATTCGCCGGACGACACGACCTCCTCGCTCAGCGTGACGCTCCCCGCAACCGGCACCTGGGTGATCACCGTCGTCGGCACGGCTGCGCTCGAGTACAACATGACCATCGATTGCCAGAGCCTGTCGACGTGTTTCGGCACGACCGACAGTCTCTGCCTCAACGACAATCGCTTTCGCGTCACGGTCGTGGCCAGGGATCCGAGAACCGGGAGAAGCGCGTTCGGGCAAGCGGCTCCCTACAACGACATCAACGGCTTCTTCACGTTTCCCGGCCTGACGCAGGACGCGGCGAACCTCGAGGTCTTCGTGAAGGTGCTCGACGGCCGCACGAACAACGGCCACTTCTGGGTGTTCTACGGCGGACTGACCGATTTCGCATACACGCTCACCGTCTTCGAAACCAGCACCGGCCGGGTGAAGACCTACAACAAGCCCGGCCTCGAGTTCGTCGGGGGCGCTGACACCAGCGCGTTCTAGCGCAAAACCACATTACACAGGAGGATTCATCATGAAATGGACTGGAATGTATCTGTTCGGGTACATCGTGCTCATCATCGGCGTGCTGGCCGCATTGTGGAAGCTGGAGATCCTCGCCAGCATCGGCCTTGCGTGGACGGTGATCGGGGTCGTCATCCTGCTCGGCATCGGCATCATGATCGCGGTCGCGAGCAGCGGCACGAAACAGAACGTCGAGATCGATCGATCGTAATCTCATACTTCGATCGGACCAGACGGGATCACTGCAGAATATCGACTCTCTCCGGCAGGATACGTGCCGGTTGGATTCGTGCGACCGTCGCCGCTGCATCGAATCGTGAGCAATCCTGCTTTCTGTGACTGTTTCCGTGACTACGACTTGACCTCGAATCGCGATTCCGCCATCGTTTTGATCTTCATTCGAAGACGCAGTACCAATTCATTCACTCCATAGGAGGCTTCAATGCCTGTACGTCATTCACATGCGGTATGGAACGGAACGCTTAAGGACGGAAGTGGGACGATGCGCCTCGGCGGCGGAGCGTGGGAAGGCAAGTACTCCTTTCCCAGCCGCTTCGAGGACGGCACCGGGACGAATCCCGAAGAGCTGATCGCCGCCGCGCACGCCGGTTGCTTCTCGATGGCGCTCTCCGCCGGGCTCGGCAAAGGCGGCCACACTCCGACGCGCGTCTCGACGACCGCGAAGGTGCACCTCGGTCCGGTCGAAGGGGGCTTCGGCATTACGCAGATCGAACTCGAGACCGAAGCCGAGGTCCCGGGCATCGACGATGCGACGTTCCAGGAATTCGCCGAGAGCGCGAAGAAAGGCTGCCCCGTCTCGAAGGCGCTTGCCGCGACGCCCATCAGCCTGAGAGCAAAGCTCGTCGGCTGAACGGCTCGAACTCCATGGCCTGGCCCCCGGCAGCGGGGGTCAGGCCGTTTCACTCCCTCGCGAGCGGGCCTCTCTATGCCGGCCGTGTTCCGATCATCAGGCTCGCGGGCCCGGGAATCCGCACCGGGCGGGAGGCCGCGAGTCCGGCGTTCGTGATCCAGGACCGATACTCCTGCTCCGTGTAACTCCGCCCGTTCTCGGTGCCCACGAGCATGTTGACGGAGAAGACCGCTGCCAGACGCGGCGAGGTCCGCGTCTCGTCGAGGATGAAGTCTGCGATCACGAGCCTGCCGCCCGGCGCGAGGGCATCGCGGCAGCGCCGCACGAGCTGAATGTTTTCGTCGTCGCCCAGCATGTGGCAGATCGCGGAAACGAAAATGAGGTCATAGCCGGTGCCGAGCGGATCGGAGAGCATGTCGCCGGCACGCAGCTTGATGCGGTCCGAGAGCCTCGCGGCAAGGACGTGATCGTTCGCGATCGCGAGAACCGGCTCCAGATCGAGCACTTCGCATTCGAGCAGTTCGCTCGCCTGCGCGAACGCGATCGAGTAAGCCCCCGAGCCGCCGCCGACATCCAGCATCCTCCTGACCCCGTCGGTTCCGACGGCGCGGACGACGTGCGGCGCGCGCTCTGTCGCGTTCCGGTGCATCGCGGCAACGAACGCGCGCGTCCATTTGTCGTCCGCCTTGCCGCGGGACTTCAACGGCTTCCCGATACGGACACAGTCCGTGAGCGTGTCCCAGCGCTGCCACAGCCCGACCTGATGCATCAGCCCCGCACGCGCATCGTTCTGTCCCCCCGCGGCGAGGTAGCGCCTCGAGACCGGCGTCGTGCGCCAGCGGCCGTCTCTCTTCGCGAGCAGGTCGAGTGCGACGAGCGCATCAAGGAGCAATCGCGTCGCGCGCACGTCGGTGCCGCAACGGGACGCAATCTCCTGCTCGGTAGCCCCGTCGCCGGCGGCCGTGAACAGGTCGAGCTCGATCGCGGTAAGGATGATCCGACTCTCCTGATAGCCGCGAATCGACTGCTCGAGCTCTTCCGGCAGCGCACCCGCCGCATCCTTCGCCCTCACCGAGGCGAGATAGCGATCGCGGTTGAGCCGGACCTCCGCGGCGAGAGCGTCGGCGTCGTGATTCACGAGTCGCTCGACCGGGACGCCCTTCCTGAAATGGCTGTCGACGATCTCCGCGACGTCGTCCGGAGTCACCCCCGAATACCAGACCCCGTCCGGGTAGACCACCAGGTTCGGCCCGCGCTCACAAAGCCCGAGCGAGCCGCACGTCGTCAGCTGAACTTCGTTCGTCATCCCCTTGCGGCCGATCTCGCCTCGAAGCGCGTCGATCATCTTCAGAGATCCGCGTGCGGGGCACGACGGCACCCCCTCGGCTTTCTGCTGCTGGCAGGCGTACACGTGATAGCGGAACGGTTCCATCGGTGCCTCCGACTCCCCAGCCTAATTCCCGGGTTCGACGCCCGCCGCGTCAGGAATCACGGGAATCGGTGACGTGCAGGCTGACGGCGTCCCCCGGGCGCCTACCACCAGCGTATCTGGGCGACCTTGCCGTTCTCCGTCAGCCGCACCGAAAGCCAGTAAGGAGAGCCACCCAGGGTGATCCTGTAGCGGAGGATGCGATCGCGCCCGGCCTGCTCGCTCCCGGAGTAGACGAACGATCCGAGCTTTCCGTGCGAGGCGATCCACTCGGCAAGCCCCGGGCCGGTCGTGGTCTTCATGAAGAGCTGCATCGGCGGCGTGAAATCGGCCGGATCCGGTCTGGCTTCCAGGTACCTCCGAACGATGCCCTCGAGTCGCGTCGACGTGGCGGGTTCGGGATCGTCACCCTTCTCGGGCCGGCGCAACGACGCGTCGGCAAGGCCAGCGATGTCGACCGCGAGCTGGTCGACGATGCGGTCGGTGTGATTCGTCAGCACGACGACGGTGATGCCGTCATCGATCCAGCGGTGAATCGCGGACGAAAATCCGGGCGTCCCCCCGCTGTGCAGCACGACGCGACGCCCGTTGTACGTGTCGACGAACCATCCGAAGCCGTAGTCGAACGGGGCCGGTGCTGCTCCCCGGATCGCAGCCGGCGTCCACATCAACTCTCTGGTCGATCGACGGAGAAGCGCATCCGAGCCGAGCGCAGCGTCCCACTTCGCAAGATCCTCGACGGTCGACAACATGCTCCCCGCCGAGAACGCGATCGCGGGGTAGAGTACCGGGCGGTTCTCGAAAGAGCCCTTCGTCCATCCGTAACCCAACGCCCGGTTGGCGACGACCGGACGCGGATCGGTGCTTCGCGTCGAGGTCATGCCGAGGGGCTTGAAGATTCGCGTCTCGAGGAAACTCCAGTACGACTGCCCGCTCGCCTTTTCGATGATGACGCCGAGAAGGTAGTAGCCGGTGTTGTCGTACGCCCATGTCTCGCCCGGCTGAAACTCGAGCGGAAGCTCGAAGAACATCCGGAGCAACTCGTCACGGGCCGGCGTCGTCTCGAACGAGAGATTCGTGCGAAAGACGTCCATGTACCCGGGGACGCCCACGTGGTTCCGAATCCCCGACGTGTGCGTCAGGAGGTGACGGACGGTGACGTCCTTCCATGCGGGGGGAGTTGCCGGGAAGTACTTTGTCAGCGTGTCGTCGAGGCCGACCTTTCCCTCTTCGACCAGCAGCATGACTGCCGCCGCAGTGAACTGCTTCGTGTTCGAGCCAATTTCGTAGACGGTCGACTTCGTGGCTGGCGCGTTCAGCTCGAGGCTGGCACGGCCATATCCCTGCGCCTTGACGAGCTTTCCGTCGCGGACGACGGCAATCGATGCGCCCGGGATGTGCAGCTCGCGGATCCGCGATTCGACGTAGCGATCGATTTCGTCGCAGAAAAGCGGACGGGAGAAGAGGAGCGTGATCGCAACGATCGCTCCCCATGCGCAAAGCTTCAGTGTGTCCTCCGTTCCATCGCTCCCGAGCCGCGCCCGGGCAGGCCATGCAGGTGAAGGCGCCAGTTTAGTCCGGCGCGCCTCCGGTTGGGGCGCACAGTCACGAATCAGCGTCTTGCACACAAAGGAGTGATGCGCGAAGTCGCTCGGCTTCCCGGCTCGAGGATGCTCGTCGCTGCTCCGACTTCCCGCATCGACTTCGCCGTGTAGTTACTACGCACCCGGAGAAATCGCATCCGGGTAGTAAGTGCGCTTACCAGCGGAAGGTGCGAGGTCTAGCTTGAAGGCAGGTTCAAGAAAGGACTCATATCAATGAAAACACCAATCTTCGTCATGCGCACATTCACCGCCGCGGCCGCCTCTCTGGCCGGCGCCGGCATTCTCGTACTGGCCGGCTGCGCCACCTCGATGGTGCCGGACAGCACGCAACGCTCGGACTCGGGCATCACCTCGGTGATCGAGGAGTCGCTCGAGGCCAACGACAAGGTCAAGGCCCGCCAGGTCGGCGTCGAGACCCGCGAAGGCACGGTCTACCTGACCGGTGTCGTCGACACGGAGGAGTCCCGCCGCGAGGCCGGGCGCATCGCGTGGCGCACCGAAGGCGTCGACGGCGTGCAGAACGACCTCACCGTCGGCGAGCGCACCGTCGGCAGCTGGATCGACGACGTCTACATCAGCTCGAAGGTCAAGTCGAAGCTCATCGCCGACACGGACATCAAGGCCAGCGACATCGACGTGAGCTCGTCGCAGGGTGTCGTGACTCTGATCGGTCGCGTAGCCTCCCAGGCGATCAAGAGCGATGCCGATCGCATCGCGCGCGGCACCAAGGGCGTCAGCGGCGTCAACAACGAACTGCTCGTCGGCACGATCAAGAACTAACCGGCTGCGACAAGGAGAGCTCTGATGCTTTACAC
>JAMPYE010000277.1 GCA_023700825.1 Thermoanaerobaculia bacterium
ACTCCTTCTCGGGAACGGAGTCGTAAACGATTCCCGCGCCGGCCTGGATCGTCGCCTTTCCATCCGCGAGCGAGATGGTGCGGATCGAGATGCACGAGTCGAGATTCCCGGAGAAGCCGACGTAGGTTACGGCGCCGGCGTAAGGCCCCCTTCGTGCGACCTCCAGCTCGTCGATCAGCTCCATCGCGCGGATCTTCGGCGCCCCCGACACGGTCCCCGCCGGAAAACAGGCAAGGAACGCGTCGATCGGAGTCTGCCCCTGCCGAAGCTCGCCGCGGACGTCGGTGACCAGGTGCATGACGTGGCTGTAGCGCTCGACGCGGCAGAAGCCCTCGACGCGCACCGTGCCACTAGACGCGACGCGCCCCAGGTCGTTGCGGCCGAGGTCGACGAGCATCAGGTGCTCGGCGCGCTCCTTCGGGTCTGCGAGCAGCTCGGCCTCGAGTGCGACGTCGGCTGCCCGCGTCGCGCCGCGATGCCGGGTTCCGGCGATCGGCCGCGTCTCCACGTCGCGCCCCGAGACGCGGACCAGCATTTCCGGCGACGCGCCGACGAGCGTGCACTCGCGGGTCCGGAGGAGGAACATGTAAGGCGACGGGTTGATCGCACGGAGCGCGCGATAGAGCTCGAGCGCGTCCCTCTCCGGATAGTCGATCGACCACGACTGCGACAGCACGATCTGGAAGACTTCGCCCGCGGCGATCTGCTCCTTCGCGCGTGCGACCATGCCGACGAACGTCTCGCGGCTGCACGACGCTCTCTCCTCGAGCGTCGCGAGCTCGTGATCGCCGTCGCGCAGGTCGGCCGAGGCGCGCGACAGTTTCCCTACGGTGTCGTCGAGCCTTCGGTTCGCGTCGACAAGGAGCTCCGCGGAGCCGCGCGCGTCGCTGGCGAAGAGGTTCGCGACGACGACGAGGCGCTGGCGCACGTGGTCGAACGCGATGACATTGTCGATGAAGAGCAGCGTCGCGTCCGGAGCGCCGTTGCGCGGATGCCTGTCGGGGATCCGCTCGGTCCAGCCCGACACGCCGTAGCCGAAGAAGCCGACCGCCCCGCCGAAAAAGGGAGGGAGAGACGCCTCGTTCCAGACGCGCAGCGGCACGAGCTCCTCGCGCAACAGCGCGACGGGATCGGGAGTCGAAGCGTCGAAGGCAAGCGTCTTCCGCGGCGCGAAACCGATGAACGAATAGCGTCCCAGGCTCTCGCCACGCTCCACGCTCTCGAGCAGGAACGCGTCGATGGCGGGGTCCTCGATCGCCGCGAACGCCGAGACCGGCGTGATCGTGTCGGCGGAAAGCTCGCGGACGAGCGGGATCACGTCCCAGGACTCGCGAAGCTGGTCGAGGAGTGAAACTGTCAGGGCTTGTTCCATATCGATTTCGGATTTCGGATTTCGGACTCAACGTCTACTGACGATCACGGAAATTTGCGAAGCTAAGCTTCCCGTCCGAATGTCGCGGGCCTGCGAAGCCAAATTCGAAATTCGCAATCCGCAATCCGAAATGTCCTCACTTCAACTCGCCGAGATACTCCTCCACGGACATCTCGCGCTCGCTGCCGTCCGCCATCCGCTTCACTTTCATCACTCCGCGCGCCGTCTCGTCGGGGCCGATCATGATCGTGTCACGAGCGCCCGACGCCGACGCCGCCTTCATCGCCTTGCCGACGCCTCCCGCGCGGTACGGGTAGATCACGGCGAGCCCCGCTCCGCGGAGCGCCGCCACGGTCTCGAGCGCCGCCTCGCGCGAGGCGTCGTCGATGGCGATCACCATCGCGTCGAGCGCCCGCGACGCCGTCGCCGCGAGGCCGCGGTCCTTGAGAAGCTCGCCGAGCACCACGTCGCCGAAGCCGAAGCCGAGGGCCGGCACGTCGACGCCGGCCAGCGCGCTGAAGAGCTTGTCGTAGCGGCCGCCGCCGCAGATCGCGCGCAGCTCGCCCCTGCGGTCGAAGATCTCGAAGACGACGCCGGTGTAGTAGGCAAGCCCGCGCACGATCTTCATGTCGAACGTCACCCAGTCGCCGAATCCGAGGCTGCCGAGCGCGGCAAAGTAGACACGAAGATCCTCCGCGACCTTCGCGATGACTTCGTTCCCGGGATGCGCCGCGGCGAACTGCTCGAGCGTCATGTCGGTGAGGCCGAGCGCCTTTTCTGCGCGCTCGCGGTCGAGCCCGATCGCGCCGAGGCGCTCGAGGCAGACCTCGCGCGGATCGCGCTCGACCTTGTCGATCACGTTGTAGGCGACGGCGAGGTTCTCCTCGCTGACGCCGAGCTCGACGAGCGCCGCGTGCAGCAGGCGCCTGTCGGAGACGCGCGCGACGACGTCGGACGCCGTTAGGCCGAGGACTCGCAGAACCTCGAGAGCCGCCGAGAGGAGATCGGCGTCGGCGACGATCGACTCCTCGCCGATGATGTCCATGTTCAGCTGGAAGTGCTCGCGCAGCCGGCCGCGCTGCTGCTTCTCGTAGCGGAAGAGCTGCGGCGTCGAGAACCAGCGGACGGGGCGCGGCAGACCCTTGATCCTCGTTCCCAGCATCCGGACGAGCGTCGGCGTCATCTCGGGGCGCAGTGCGACGTCGCGCCCTCCCTTGTCGGTGAAGTTGAAGAGCTGGTTCACGATCTCCGGCCCCGACTTCTCGATGTAGAGCTCGAGCGACTCGAGCGGAGGCCCGTCGTACTCCTCGAAGCCGTAGCGACGCGCGACTTCGCGCCACGCCGCCATGATCTGCGTGCGTCGCGCCATTTCTTCGGGGTGAAAATCGCGAAAACCGGGAAGGGATGCATGCTTGCTCATACCGTTTGCGGGACCGCCTTCATGAAGAGTCTGGACTGCGGAATTGCCTGTGCTTCGAGGAAGCGGAGACCGTCGAAGACCTCGCGACCCGCCTCGCGCGCGGCGCGCGCCATCGGAAGCACGCGGCCATAGCCGACGTCGACGAGCCTAGCACCGTGGACGAACGGTGCCGAGGGCGCCTTGAACGCGGCGTCGCCGTGGAGCGTGTTCAGGACGAAGTCTCCTTCGAACGAGTCGAACTCGGCCAGCGCCCTCGCCTCACAGCCGTACTCGCGGGCCAGCGCCTCCGCCCTGATCGCGGTGCGATTGAAGATCGTGACGCTGATCCCCGCCTCGCGCGCGGCAACCAGGGCCGCGCGAGCGGTGCCGCCGGCGCCGACGATCGCCGCGGTGCTCCCCGCCCCCGCGCCAAGCTCGCCGAAGGCCACTCGGAAGCCCTCGACGTCGGTGTTGTCGGCGATGAAGCGCGGTCCTGAAGGCGTCTCCTCGCGGACCAGCGTGTTGACGACGCGCGCGGCAAGCACGCGCGGGGAGACGTGCGCGCCGATCGCCGAGGCGAAGCGGAACGCATCCTCCTTGAACGGCGCCGTCACGCTGAGGCCGATCGGCGCGAAGCGGTCGCCGCGCGCGAAGGCCTCGGCCACCTCGAGGAACGAATCCGTCTCGACGATCGAGTACGCCGCGCAGACCCGGTTGTCGAAGAAGATCCGGTTGTGGATCATCGGGGAACGGCTGTGGCTCGCCGGGTTGCCGACGACGGCGAAGAGCGACCGCGGCACCGGGCACTCGCGGCGCGCGCCGAAGATCTCGAGCGCTTCGCTCAGCGTCAGCTGCCCCGGCGCGGCGATCGAATCGGAGCGGCTCGCCGCGAACAGCAGGTCGGAACCGAAGAAGGGTGCGAGAATCCGCGAGTAGAGCCCGGTCGCGCCCATGCCGACGACGGTCAGCGGCTCGTTCTCGTGGTCGGCGCAGAGAGAGAGGAGCGCGGTGTTGTCGGCGAAGCTCTTCGGCGTCACCGCGATCTTGACCCGCGCGCAACCGCGCTTCGCCATCGAGTGGTAGAGCGACTCGAGGTTTGGCATTCCTGCAAAATCGTGGAACGAGAGGATCGCGTGCCCGCGGTGCCTCTCCAGGAACGAGCCATCGAGCCGTGGCGTGAATTCGACGTCGAGCCAGTCGAATCCGGCGCGCAGGGCCTCGTCGATCTCCTGGTCGCACGGCACGCCGTAGTCGGCCGTCGTTCGACGGGTCATGATCAACTCGAGCTTCGTCGCGGCACGCACAGCCTCGAACCCGGCGAAGCCCGGATGGCGCTCGAGGCGGTCGACGCGCAGCTCGATCCCGTCGACACCCTCGGGTATCGAGCGGATCACGTCGATCGCACGCTCGATCGTCGGCTCGAACACCGTCGCGATGATCCGGAACCTGGTCGTCATCCGCCTCTCCTTTCACTCGAGATCGTGCA
The DNA here is from genome assembly GCA_023700825.1 of Thermoanaerobaculia bacterium. Classification (GTDB taxonomy): domain Bacteria; phylum Acidobacteriota; class Thermoanaerobaculia; order Gp7-AA8; family Gp7-AA8; genus JACPDH01. The sequence continues at coordinate 4,258 of JAMPYE010000277.1, forward strand.
AAAACAAAAAACCTCTTCCCGTGCGAGAAGAGGTTCGTGGATTTCGATCGACCGAATGGTCACGCCCCTCTTGTCACTGCCGGGGCGTGCGGTACACGCGCCCCTAACGGCGGCCGTGCCACCACCAATGAGAACGGTCAGCATGCATCAAAAACATATCGCGCGGGAGCGTAGTCGGGGGTGAACAGATTGTCAAGAAAGAGGGGTGATTTCGGATTGCGGATTTCGGATTGCGGATTTGAGAAGCCGGTTGCTCTTGCAGCGGGCGAAGGTGACCCAAGGAGCGGAGCAAATCCGAAATCCGCATTCCGAAATCCGAAATCATCGTCGCAGCAGCTCCCCCAGCCTCGACCACCGCTCCCCCGCCCCTTTCGACTCGACCGCCTTTTCCACTGCACGTTTTTCGCCCAGCAGGACGACTAGGCGGCGCCCGCGGGTCATGGCGGTATAGAGGAGCCGCCGTTGCAGCATGGTGAAGTGCTGCATCCCGAGCGTGACGACGACGGCGGGGTATTCGGAGCCCTGCGACTTGTGGATCGTCGTCGCGTAGGCGAGCGTCAGCTTGTCGAGCTCGCTGAATTCGTACCGCACCCCGCGCCCGTCGAAGTCGACCTCGAGCTGCTTCGTCGAGGGCGAGACGTGGGTCACCAGGCCGATGTCCCCGTTGTACACGTCCTTGTCGTAGTCGTTCTCCACCTGCATCACCTTGTCGCCGCGCATGTAGGTGAAGCCCATGTGCTCGACCTTCGGCGCCCCCTCGACCGCGGGGTTGAGCGCCTGCTGCAGCGCGAGGTTCAGCGCGCGCGTGCCGATCCCGCCCTTGATCATCGGCGAGAGCACCTGAACGTCGCGCCGCGGGTCGAGCCCGAATTTTTCGGGGATCCTCTCGGTCACGATCTTCAGGGCCTTGCGCTGCCCGTCCTCCGCGTCACGCACGGGCACGAAGAAGAAATCGCCTTCACGCGCGTCCAGGTCCGGCATCTCCCCACGGTTCACCTTGTGCGCGTTGACGATGATCGTGCTCTCCGCGCTCTGCCTGAAGATTTCGGTGAGACGCACGACCGGAACCGAGCCGGAAGCGATCACGTCGGCGAGAACCTGTCCGGGGCCGACCGACGGAAGCTGATCGACGTCGCCCACGAGCAGGAGCGCCCCTCGCTCCGGAATCGCGCGAACGAGCGAGCTCATCAGCCCGACGTCGATCATCGACGCCTCGTCGATGACGACCAGGTCACACTCGAGGGGGGCGAGCTCGTTGCGCTGGAACTGCCCGGTGAGCCCGTTGACCTCGAGGAGACGGTGGATCGTCTTCGCTTCGAGCCCCGTGCTCTCGGAGAGCCTTTTCGCGGCCCGCCCGGTCGGCGCGGCGAGCGCGATGTCGACGTCCTTGGCTCCCAGGATCTCGATGACCGAGCGGAGCAGGGTCGTCTTGCCGACGCCCGGGCCTCCGGTCATCACCGCGACCTTCGCGCCGAGCACGATGCGCAACGCCTCCTTCTGAGTCGGCGAGAGCTCGATGGAGATCTTCTTCTCGACCCACGGGATCGCGCGGTCGACCCGGATCCCGGGCCACGGCAGCTCCCCCTCGCGCAGCCCGAGCAGCGCGCGCGCGATCTCCGCCTCGGCGCGGAAGAGCGCGCCGAGGAAGATCGCCTCGCGTCCGCGAACCGTGTCGGCCGCGATCCTGCGGGACTCGAGCTCGAGACCGATCGCCTCGACGACGATCGCCGCGGGAATCTCGAGGAGCGACGAAGCGAGCTCGACCAGTTCCTCGCGCGGGAGCCCGCAGTGCCCCCGCGACGCCGCCTCCGAGAGAGCGTGCGAGACGCCGGCACGCGCGCGGGACATCGCCGTCTTTTCGATCCCCAGCTTCATCGCGATCGCGTCGGCGGTCTCGAACCCGATGCCTCGCATCTCGCGGGCAAGGCGGTAGGGGTCCTC
>JAMPYE010000278.1 GCA_023700825.1 Thermoanaerobaculia bacterium
CAAGGGTTCGTTGCCGTTCGATCGACTTCCGCTGCGCGAGGGGAGGCGTTTGGCACGCGCAGTTGCACGGTTGCCAGTCGCTCCGCGTAGAATTGCGTCACAACCAGACGATAGAGCGCGACAGGTTTCGCGTCGCGCGAGGAGATTCTCGATGAGAACGTGCGCGGGCGTGGTGTTCGTGATGTCTTCGCTGCTGGCCGTGGCGTGCGGAGGCGGAGAGAAGGCGGAGGCCCCGTTGTCCTCCACTGATCCCGCGGCCCCGAGCGCCTCGACGGAGGGCGCCGCTGCCACCGATTCGACGACGGCACCGACGACGACGGGTGACAACGCGGCGCAGGCGACCACGACCAGCGGTACGAGCCCCTGGGCGCCGCCTGCCACGACGGCTCCCGCGCCTCCCGTGCCGACAGTTGTCCCGATCGCAAAGCCGTCCGGGACCGGCACCGCGTCGAACGGTGCGTCGATCTACGCGACGAAATGCGCGTCGTGTCACGGAGTGGATGCGCGCGGCGACACGGCGATGGGGAAGAAATACGGGATGAAGGACTTCCGGTCACCGGAGGTTCGAGCGCTGACCACTTCCGATCTCGCGCAGATCATGAAGCTGGGAAACGGAAAACTCTCCGAGGGTGCGCATCCGAAGGCGAACCTTTCGGATCAGGACGTGAAGGACATGGTCGCGTTCATCCAGGCGATGAAGTGATGAGGCAGGCGAGAGGCGCGATGAGCAGGCTTACTGCAGGCCGCCGCGGCGGGCTTCGGTAAGGGGCACGGCGTGCCGTGCCCCTTACGCGGCGACGAATTGTTAGGTCGGGAGCTTCGTGCCTTACGCGTGTCTTCCTACTTCGCGCGTAGTTGCTTCTCGAAGAACGCATCCATGCGGGCCCAGGCCTTTTCGGCGGCCGCCTTGTCGTAGCCCTTCGTGTTGCCGGGATTCATGAAGGCATGGCCCGACTCCTCGAAGATCATGAAGTCGGCTCCGGTGCCATTGTCCTTCAGGGCCTTCTCGAAGGCGCGCACGTCCTCGACCGGAATTCCCTTGTCGGTCCCGCCGAAGTTTCCCTGCACGGGCGCCTTGATCTGCTTGATCTTCTCCGGGTCGCTGATGAGGCGGCCGTAGTTGACGACGACGCCGGCGAGGCGCGGCTCCTGGACGCCGAAGGCCAGGGCGTAGCCGCCGCCCATGCACCAGCCGGCGACGGCGATCCGGGCGGGATCCACGTCCGGACGCGCCGCGAGAAACTCGAATGCGGCCTTCATGTCGCCCATCGCGCGATCCTCGGGGAGGCCACGCATGAGCTGATGGGCCTCGTCCGCGTCGGCCGCGACCTTTCCTCGATACAGGTCGGGAGCGATCACGACATAACCCTTCGCCGCGTAGCGATCGGCGCTTTGCTTGATCCAGTCGGTGATGCCCCACCACTCCTGAACCAGGATGATCGCGGGCTGTCCCGCGCCCGGCTTCTCGGGAAGCGCCAGATAAGCCTGAGCTCCACCGTCCATCCGGGACGTCTTGACGATCGCGCCCGCGAACGTGGGGGCGGCCTTGTCGGCGGCAGTGGCGGACACCGCGAAGATCGTGAGGGCAAATACGACGAAGAGTGTCTTTCTCATCTGTTCATCCTTCCGGTCGTGACTGGATTCTGCCTGCATCCAATCGCGCGCGGAGCGATGGATATTTCTGGAGGGCGGCACATCGGGCCGAGGGCGCCGGGCACCAACCAGGCGACGGATGGCCCGTTCGTTCCGTGCAGTGGTGGGGGATTCATTGAAGTGAGAACGCGAAACGCCGGCACCACGTCGGCTGACGATAACCGTTGACTGGCACTGCCAACAGCTGCACGCCGGAGGCGTGCCATAAGGTAGCCCCGGGTCGCCGCAGGCGACCCGGGGTGCAAGTGCATGCAACGATTCGCACCCCGGAGGGGTGCCAGAGCGAGGGCAGCGAGCGTATCTCTCTTGCACCCCTCCGGGGTGCGGATCATTCCGCACCGAATTTCCCGGGGGTCGCCTGCGGCGATCCCCGGCTACCTTCTGGCATCCCTCCGGGAGGCAGGGCTGCCGATCACGACGGGGGACTTTCGCATCAGAAGTTTGAACCCGGAAATGGCGATCGACCGGAGCTCCCTTCTGGATTCAAGGTTCTGCGTCTTTCGCTCTCACCAAGAATTACCCCCCTCGGCCGTCGGCGCCCTTACCACGCCACTGAGCCAGCGCGCATGGGGCCCTTCGGGTCGCCCTTGCCCACCTGGCCGCCTCTCATGCTACCGTTCTTCCCGCACTCACAATTGAATGGACGCTCGCACGCGGAGATGTCGCGTGGAGCCGTCGTTACATCGAGGAGGTTGCCATGGCAAACGAGAAGGTCATCGCGGTCGTCGGCGCAACAGGAGCGCAGGGAGGCGGTCTCGTCCGTGCGATCTGCGCGGACAAGAGCGGAGGCTTTCGCGCACGCGCGATCACGCGCGACGTGAATTCGGACAAGGCGAAGGAGCTCGCAAGGCTCGGCGCCGAAGTCGTCGCGGGCGACGTCGACGACGAGGCGAGCCTCGAGCGCGCATTCGCAGGAGCGCACGGCGCCTTCTGCGTCACCTTCTTCTGGGCGCACTTCTCCGCGGAGAAGGAGCTGGCAGAAGCGGCGGCAATGGCAAGGGCGGCGAAGAGCGCGGGGCTGAAGCACGTGATCTGGTCGACTCTCGAGGACACGCGCCAGTGGGTTCCGCTCGATGACGATCGGATGCCGACGCTGGGTGGAAAGTACAAGGTCCCGCACTTCGACGGAAAAGGCGAAGCCAACCGCGTCTTCGCGGGCGCCGGCGTGCCGACAACGTTCCTGCTGACGTCGTTCTACTGGGAGAACTTCATCTACTTCGGGATGGGCCCGAAGAAGGGGCCCGATGGCACGTACTCGATCACGACGGCGATGGACGGCGCGAAGCTGCCCGGCATCGGGGTGGAGGACATCGGGCGCTGCGCGTACGGCGTGTTCAAGAGGGGGCCAGCCCTCGTCGGAAGGTTCGTCGGCATTGCCGGCGAGCATTTGACGGGAGACGAGATGGCCGCATCGCTGTCGAAGGCGCTCGGCGTGCAGGTTAAGTACAACGCGGTGTCTCCCGAGGTTTATCGCAGCTTCGGTTTTCCGGGCGCGGACGACCTGGGCAACATGTTCCAGTTCAAGCGCGACTTCGAGCAGGTGTTCTGTGGCGCGCGCGACCTGGAGCGCACACGCTCGCTGAACCCCGAGCTCAGGACCTTCGACGCGTGGCTCGCGGAGAACAAGTCGAAGATCCCGCTGGAATGAGGCACGCCGAGTTGCGAGGAGACGCGATGGAGCTTCGATCACGAGTCCGCGGGGCGCTGCTCGGCCTCGCGGCAGGCGACGCGGTGGGAACGGCGCTCGAATTCCGCGCGCCGGGGACGTTCGAGCCGATCAGTGACATGGTCGGCGGCGGGCCGTTCCGCCTCAAGCCCGGCGAGTGGACCGACGACACGGCGATGGCGCTCTGCCTCGCGGAGTCGCTCGTGGAGCGCAACGGTTTCGACGAGCTCGACCAGATGGAGCGCTACGTGCGCTGGTGGAAGGACGGCCACCTCTCGAGCACCGGGGAGTGTTTCGACATCGGCACGACGGTGAGGGCCGCGCTGGCGCGCTATCTCGGGACGGGAGAGCCGTTCGCCGGAAGCACCGACTCGAACGCGTCGGGCAACGGATCGCTGATGCGGCTGGCGCCGGTCGTTCTCGCGTTCGCTTCGAGGCCGGACGAGGCCGTGGCGAGGGCGGCCGACAGCTCACGCACGACGCATGCGTCGCAGCAGTGCGTCGACTCCTGCCGGCTCTTCGCGCGCTACCTGCTTCGCGCGCTCGGAGGCGCATCGAAGGAAGAGATCGTCGCGCCTGCGGGACTCGTCGATGCCGGGGAAAGACCCCATCGCGCCGTCGAGGCGATCGCCGAGGGCTCGTTCATCAGGCGCAATCCTCCCGACATCCGCGGCACCGGATACGTCGTCGCCTCCCTCGAGGCGGCGATGTGGGCCTTCCACCGGGGGCGGGATTTTCGCGACGCGATTCTGCTCGCGGCGAATCTCGGCGACGACACCGACACCACGGCGGCGGTCACGGGGCAGATCGCGGGAGCGTACTGGGGGGAGGACGGGATCCCTGCGGAGTGGCGTGAGAGGCTGGCGATGCGGGGGAAGATCGAGTCGCTGGCGGAAGGCCTCTACGCGATGGGGAGCAGGTAGCAGGGGCACGGCAGCGCCGTGCCCCTGACCCGGATTACCAGCGATAGCGATCGTCGATCACGTCGATGTCTCCCGCAATGAACCTGCCGCCGCGACTCCAGTCGCCGTAGACGACGACGTAGTCACCCTCCCAGATGCGCTCGCAGCGCTCGGGCATTAAAACGGTGACGTACCCGCCGCGGCCGGCGAGGTTCATGACGAACTCGCCGCGGCGGTGGTCGATGCGCTCGATGACGCCGCGAAGCGCCTCTCCTGCAATCGCGTCACTCGCGTAGTCGCCGTAGTAGTCGTAGTAGCCGCGCGGGTTGTAGTAGCCACCCACGCGAATCGTCATGCCGATGGAGAAGTGGCCGTGGTGGTAGTACGCCGCGGGCACGAAGAACGGATACGGCGCGCCGTGAACCCAGACGCGGTAGCCGTTTCCGTGGGGATGGATCTTCGAGACGCGCCCGTGCGCGTAGTAGGGCGCCCGCTTCGAGTGCTGCGAGCCGTACGAGGGGGCGCGCCGGTCGCCGCCACGATCCCACGATCCGCCACGCGAGCCTGAGTTGGTCCCGTTGCGCTGCGAGCCGTACGAAGGAGCGTGCCTGTCATCGTCACGGTCCCACGATCCGCCACGCGAGCCGCGGTCGGGCCTGGCCTGCTGAGAGCCACCGCGGCTCTCCTCGCGCGGCCGGTTGACCTCGTTGCCGCGTCCGTGCGAGCGACCCTTCACGGAGCCGCGATCGTCAGCGTCTTCCCTGAATCGGTCCGAGCGATCACCGATCACGGGCCGCGCCTGCCTCGAATCACCGCGACCGGCGACCACGGGGCGGGGCCGGGTCGCGTCTTCCCGGCCGACGCGCGCGGGGGCGGGCAGGTCAGAGCGATCCCGCTGAATCGTCCCGCGGGCTCCTCCTCGCGATTCTGTCGTCTTCGGGTGACGCGAGTCTGCAAAAGCGGACGTCCCGATCAGCGCCACGGCAGCGAAGACGACGGCAATACGTGAAGTGAAGTGTCTCGATTGGTTCATGTTGGCCTCCGTGATCGAAGTGATCATGGCAAGCTCCAATGCAGTCCCCATACCAGCCGTGCCGGATTGCAGGTGACGATTCGGTGACGGGGTGGGCGAAGCCGGATCAGGACTCCTATCGAAGCATCGCCTCTCCGCGCGATCGCGTTGAGAGACGCGCCGTGGCAACAGGTACCGTGGGCAGCGGCGCAGGGGGAGTCGCGGCGAGAGCGGCTCGTGACAGTCCCCAGCGGAGCGTGAGGCTCGCCACGATTCGCTGATCGAACGAAGGCGTGGGCAGTCCCTCGCTGCTGCTCCGGTTCCAGTCGGCGCCGACTTGCACGTTCACGAACGATTGCCACCATGCCGGCGACCACTGCACGACGAGGCCGTACTGCTCGCTGTCGCTCGTTCCTCCGAGATCGCTCTTGACGCGGGAGTACGAAGCGCGGGGAGTGAACGCGAGGGCTGCCTTCGTCCAGTTGAACGTCGGCTGAAGCGAAGCGAGCCAGAGGTCGGTCGTTCCAACCGGAGCGGGCGACTCGGACCTGGTACCGGAGATCAGTGCAGACAGCATGACGGAGGCTCCGAGCATGCCGCCTGCCGATACGCTCCCCGACGTGACGGTCGAGTCGAAGGCGCTCGTGACCGAGTCCGAGAGATCCTGCCAGGTGATTGACTCGGCGATCGACAGCGTGCCGATTGTCTCGCTGACGGTCACGCCTAACGAGTACATCGTGCGGTCGCTCCCGGGAACTCCGTGAAGAGGGTCGCCGTCACCGTCAGTGGTCGTCGCCGACGCGGTCGCGTTCGCCATGATTCCGGTGCCGAGCGGTGAGATGAAGGTCAGTGTCCCGCTTTGTTCGGCGACCTTTTCGCCGGAGCCGTCGGCGAGAGTTCCGCTCTCCTGCGAGCGAACCTGGAGGGAGAGCATCTTCGAACCGAAGTATTTGCCGAGGGTGAGG
>JAMPYE010000279.1 GCA_023700825.1 Thermoanaerobaculia bacterium
CGAGGCGGGACTTTGAGTGAAGAAGTCGCCCTCCTGAGACATCGTAATCGTCGTGGGGAGATCTCCGACGTTCGCGAGCGTGTAGTTGTCGGAGCCGCCCGCGACGTTCGCATCCTGATAGAGGCCGCCGGGGAGGCTGAGGACGACGACGCTCGCGGGAGCCGGGGCTCCGGTGGTCGTGCGTGCTGCGACGACGGCCGACGGCTCGCTGATGATCGTGTTCTCGTTCTCGGGATTCGAGAAGGTTGCCGTCGAAACGCGGACGAAGTAGTCGCTCGACGGAGTGAGGCCGTCGAGCGTGAAGGTCGACGTGAGCTTGTCGGGCGTCGTGACGGCGGCTGTGAAGGGGCCGTTGGCCGACGTGGCGACAAAGACGACGTAGCCGCCGTTGAAAGACGTGAACGCGATCGGCGTCCAGCTCAGCACCAGCGACCTCGCGCGCGACGCGCTCACCGTGACGTTCGAGGGAGCGACGGTCTGGGACTCGGTAAAGCCGGGCGCCGTGCGGGCGAGAAACGCTGCGATCGACGGATCGTCATTGTAAAGCCCGTTGTATCCGAGGAAGAGCTTCCCGTCGCCCAGTGTCGCGTAGTTCGCGATCTCCTTCGGGATCGCGCCCGTGAGCGCGTTTCGCGAGAGCGACGCGAGCTCGAGGTTGGCGAGGCTTCCGATCGACGGAGGAATCGAGCCGGTCAGACGGTTGCCGTCGAGGAAGAGCTCCCGGAGCGACGTTAGGCCGCCGAGTGCCGGGATCGAGCCGCTCAGATCGTTGCGGGCGAGGTTGAGAACGCGCAGAGATCCGAGGCCGGAGAGATCCGGAATCGGTCCGGTCAGGCGGTTGTCATCGAGAAGAAGCACGCGCAGCTTCGAGAGCAGCGCGAGGCCGGCAGGGATCGCCCCGGTGAGCTCGTTGTTGTGGAGGCGAAGCTCGGTGATGTTCGTGAGCCCTTCGAGAGGGGGTATCGCTCCGCTGAGCCGGTTCGCTTCGAGGTTGAGGTACCCGAGCTTCGGAAGCTGGAAGAGCCCGGGCGGAATCGCTCCCGAAAAGTCGTTGGCCCCCATCTCGACGTACTCGAGAAGCGGCAGTTGGGTGATCGTCGAAGGGATCGGTCCGCTCAGCGAGTTGTGGTCGATCGAGAATCCGGTGAGCGCCTGGAGCGAGGCGAAGCTCGCGGGAAGCGCGGTGATCCCGTTGCCGGCGAGCGAGAAACTCTTCAGCGCCGAGAGCTGGCCGAAACTCTCCGGGATCGCGCCGGTGAGCCCGGTCGACCGGAGGTCGAAGCCGCCGAGTTTCGAGAGCTGGCCGAACTCCTGCGGGATGCTCCCGCCGAGCGAGTCGTAGCTCAGGTTGAGCGACTCGAGCGCGGTGAGCTGCGCGATCTCCGGAGGGATCGGGCCGGTGATCGCCTGCCCCTGGATGTCGAGCACCTTGAGCGTTCGCAGCCTCGTGAAGTCTGCGAGGCGCCCGCTCAGCTTCGTCGCCGACTGGCCGTTGTACGAGTTCCCGGTCAGGTAGAGCCGTTCGAGCTCGGGGAGCGTGAACAGCGAGTCGGGGATCGGCCCGCTGAGCGTCGAGACGTACGTGGAGAACGTCTTGAGCTTGCGCAGGTTGCCGATCGTCGACGGGATCGGTCCCGTGATCGGGTTGTTCCCGAGGTCGAGATAGGTGAGGTTCGCGAGGTTCCCGATCTCGGACGGCACACCACCCGTGAGCTGATTCGAGTAGAGAGTCAGATAGTCGAGCGTCGTGAGCTGACCGATCGCTGCGGGGATCGGCCCGGAGAACGCGTTCTCGTTCAGATTGATGCGCGTCACCTTCGGGAGCCCCGTGAACGAGCCAGGGAGCGAGCCTGAGAGGTTGGCGCGGGTCAGCGACAACTCGAGAAGCTGCGGCAGCGAGAGCGTCGCGGGAAGACCGCCCGAGAAGTTGTTGTAGCCGAGGTCGATGTACTCGAGCTTCGGGTGATTGAAGAGCGCGGCGGGAATCTCTCCCGACAGCCGGTTCACCCAGAGCGAGATCCGTTTCAGCTTTGGAAGCGACGCGATTGCCGGAGGGATCGAACCGGTCAGGTCATTCCCGGAGAGGTCGAGAATCTCGAGGTTCGAGAGGTTTGCGATCTGCGGAGGGATCGTCCCGCCGAGCGGGTTCCCGTAGAACATCCCGAGCTGCAGTTCGCGGAGCTTCGTGAGTTGCGTGACCTGGATCGGGAGTGAGCCGGTCAGGGGATTCGCCGTGAGCTGGAGCACCTCGAGGTTCGGAAGGCTGGAGATCGACGCGGGGATTGGTCCCGCGACGTTGTTGTAGCCGAGGTCGATTCCCGTGACCGTGGTCTTGCCGGAGTCGCACGAGACCCCGTACCAGTTGCACTCCGTGCCGGGGTCGCCTTTCCACCCTGCGTTTCGCTCCCAGGACGCTCCGTTCGTCGTGTCGTAGAGCGTGACGAGCACCGCGCGCTCCGACGGCGGAATCGCCGCGAGCGCCGCGGCGCTCGAGAGTGCCACACACACGAATACAGTAGTTCTCCACGCGAGTTCACGCATGGTCGGGCTCCTCGGTTGCGATTCGGGACTCCATCAATCTGGGTCGTATTCGTGCCGAACGCAATGGGGAGTGGTCTCGCTCGAGGCATAGAATCGCCGTCGTGGCCTGGTACGTGATCTGGACCGCAATTGCGGTGAGCTTTCTTCTCTGGGGAGAGGAGAGCGAGCGACACGGCGTGGTGCGGTTCGCCAAACCGCTCGCATCGGCCGCGTTCGTCACCGCCGCGGCTGCGGCACCAGGCGCCGTGTCGGTTTACGGCGCGCTGATGCTGGGCGGCTTCGTGCTCTCGTTCGCGGGCGACGTGCTGCTGATCTCGAGAGAGCGGGCCGCATTCATGGCCGGCCTCGGCGCGTTTCTTATGGCGCACCTCTCGTTCGCAGTGGCATTCGCGCTCCGGGGAATCGAGTCAGTGCCCTTCCTCGCCGCGCTGGCCGTCCTCTTCGTCGCGGCGACACTCGTCTGGCGGAACCTCGCGCCCCGACTCTCGCGGACGATGTTCCTGCCGGTGGCCGCCTACATCGCGGCAATCGTCCTCATGTGCGCCGCGGCGGCGGGAACCTTGCGTCACGGACTGCTCGTGCCCCTCGGCGCGATCGCGTTCGTGCTTTCCGATCTCTCGGTGGCGCGAGACCGCTTCGTCGCTCCGGGCTTCGTGAACCGGGCGTGGGGGCTGCCGCTCTACTACGCGGCGCAGCTCCTGCTCGCGGCGAGCCTTCGCCACCATGTGCCGTGAGCACGGGTCGTGGTGCCGTTCGCAACACGTGCCTAACGCGAATCGCGCCGCTGCCGATCGTCTCGGCGCACGGCGCGATTCAGCGTTTCGACGCCGTTCGAGCGCGATCAGGCCTTCGCGATCTGCTCCTTCGCCGCTTCCACGACGCGATCGACCGTGAAGCCGAACTTCTTCTGCAGCTCCTTAAGCGGCGCTGAAGCGCCGAAGGTGCGCATGCCAATGACGTGCCCGGTCAACCCGACGTACTGGGCCCAGCCGAAGGTCGACGCCTGTTCCACCGCGACGCGTGCGGTTACGGCCGGAGGCAGCACGCTCTCGCGATAGTCGGCCGGCTGTTCCTCGAAGATCTCCCACGACGGCATGCTGACGACCCTCGACCGGATACCCTCGGTCTTGAGCTTCTCGTGCGCGTCGACGCAGAGCGAGACCTCGCTGCCGGTCCCGAGCAGCAGCACCTGCGGAGTGCCGTCGCAGTCGGCGAGGACGTACGCGCCCTGGTGAAGGCCGGCGGCCGAGGCGTACTTCGTGCGGTCGAGCGTCGGTAGCGCCTGGCGGGTGAGGATAAGCGCGACCGGTTCGTGGCGCTGCTGCATCGTGTACTTCCACGCCTCGACGACCTCGTTCGAGTCGCCGGGACGGAGCGTCACGAGCCCAGGGATCGAGCGCAGGTTGCCGAGATGCTCGATCGGCTGATGCGTCGGCCCGTCTTCGCCGACTCCGATCGAGTCGTGCGTGAAGATGTGGATGACCGGGATCTCCATGATCGCCGCGAGACGGATCGGCGCGCGGCAGTAGTCGCTGAAGATCATGAAGCCCGAGCCGTAAGGCCGGATCTTCGAGAGGGAGAGGCCGTTGAGGATCGACCCCATCGCGTGCTCGCGGATGCCGAAGTGGAAGTTCCTCCCACTTCGATCCTCCGCCGTGAAGTCGCCCGCACCGTCGAAAGTGAGGCGCGTCTTCGTCGACGGTGCCAGGTCGGCCGAGCCCCCGAGAAGCCACGGAACGTTCTTCGCGAGCTGGTTGAGGACTTTCTGCGAGGCGTCGCGCCCCGCGACTCCTTTAGCGTCGACCGGGAAGACCGGCAGGTCTTTGTCCCAGCCCTCGGGCAGCTTGCGGTGCTGCATCCGGTGTAGCTCGTCGGCGAGTTCCGGGTACTCCTTCTTGTACTGGTCGAAGAGCGCGATCCACGCCGCGCGCGACTCGTGCCCGCGCTTGCCCATGCCCGACTGGAAATGGGCGAGCACCTCTTCGGGGACGAGAAACTTCGCGTCCTCGGGCCAGCCGTAGTTCTTTTTTGTTAGGCGGATTTCCTCTTCGCCGAGCGGCTCGCCGTGGGCCGAGTGCGTGTCCTGCTTGTTCGGCGAGCCCCAGGCGATGTGGCTGTCGACGATGATCAGCGTGGGGCGGTCCTTCGTGCTCTTGAACGTCCTGAAGGCGCGCGCGAGCATCTCGAGATCGTTCGCGTCGCCGACGCGCACGACGTTCCATCCGTAGGCGATGAAGCGCGTTGCGACGTCCTCGGAGAACGCCCAGGAAGTGTTCCCCTCGATCGTGATCTTGTTGTTGTCGTAGATCCAGCAGAGGTTGTCGAGCTGGAGGTGCCCGGCGAGCGAGGCGGCCTCGGAGGCGACGCCTTCCATCATGCAGCCGTCGCCGGCGATAGCGTAAGTGTCGAAGCCGAACATGTCGTAGCCCGGCTTGTTGAAGCGCGCCGCCATCCACTTCGAGGCGATCGCCATGCCGACGCTCGTCGCGACGCCCTGTCCGAGGGGGCCGGTCGTCGTCTCGACTCCGGAGGTCCAGCGGTACTCGGGGTGCCCCGCGCAGCGCGAGTCGAGCTGGCGGAAGTTCTTGATGTCGTCGAGGGAGACGGACAGGTCGCCGAGCGACTCGTACTTCGGGTTGACCGCCTTGACGCCCGTCAGGTGAAGCATCGAGTAGAGGAGCATCGACGCATGGCCGATCGAGAGGACGAAGCGGTCGCGGTTCGGCCAGATCGGGTCGTTCGGGTCGAAGCGCAGGAACTGCTGCCAGAGCGTGTAGACGACGGGAGCCATCGCCATCGCGGTTCCGGGATGTCCCGAATTTGCCTTCTGCACCGCGTCCATCGACAGGGTGCGGATGGTGTTGACACAGAGGTTGTCCAGATTCTTATCGCTCATGCGCGACGCCTCCTCGTAAGTTGTAGGGAACGGAGGAAGTGTAGCAGGAGACGATGGAAATCCGAGAAGGGGAGTCGAAGGGAAACGGGCTCGTCGCTTCGAGTCTGCCGGCGGCAGGGGGGAGTTGACGTTGCGGGAATCGTCCGGGAATGATCCCTAGGGACGACCCGCCGGGTCGCCCGGTTGTCGTCGGATCAAGGGAGATTCGGCGGCGAGGCGCTGCGCCCCTTCGAGCGAGGAGCCGCTATCCCTTCGCCGCGAGCACCAGCCCCAGCGCGATCGCCCCCGGCAGGGCCTGCACCACGAGGATCGAGCGCTTCGCAGTCAGTCCGCCGAAAACGCCCGCGACCACGACGCACGACGTGGAGAAGACTCCGACGGCAAAGGCATGCGGCCCTGGGAGCATCGCCCAGACGAGCCCCGCGGCCAGGAAGCCGTTGTAGAGCCCCTGGTTCATCGCGAGCGCTTTCGAGTCGTTCGCGAGCTGCTGGCTGAGCCCGAAGACCTTTCGGCCGAACGGCTTCGTCCAGAAGAACATCTCGAGCACGAGAAACATCACGTGCTGCAGCGCGACGAAGCCGAGAGCGATGCGGGCGAGCAGTGCCATGGCGATCCTTCCTTCCGGTGATTGGGAGGCAGGCATCGTAGCAGACGCCCCATGTGGAGTGCGCAAGCGGAGCTTGCGCCCTTCCTCGCCGAAGCGCAGCTTCGGCTCAGCGCTCGTTCAGACGCGGAAGCTCTCGCTTCCGCG
>JAMPYE010000280.1 GCA_023700825.1 Thermoanaerobaculia bacterium
CCGAGGCGAAGTCGCTGGAATCTGATCAAGCTTACGAAGAGGTTCACTCTCGGGCGCGGGTGGTGGGGGAACTTTGCGAAAAGATCGTCCGTGAGCTAAACGGCCACGAAAAATCCAACAACGCTGGCGATTTCTATCAGATATTAACCTTGCTGCATGATCTCGACCGAGAGCTTGAGGAACTTGGCGGTGACGCGCTCGCGATTTGGGCGTGGTCGTCGGCCAAGCGCACGATATCCGAGGATGAGTCGCGAATCTGGAATCTCCATCTGAATTTCGCTGCCGAGCTCAGCCTCCTAGACGCGACGTTCGCTATTCTGCTGTGGGATATGGGCAACCTCATCGAGGGTAAGCCCCTCCACCTTCCCGGGTAGTAGGGTATCGCCAGTCATCTGAAGTTGGGCGGGCCGCGGCGGCATGCGGTCGGCCATCTCTCTCCGCTTTCTACCAAGTGAAGAGATCCAACAAAGCCGCCTAACTCGTCGCTGCAGCGGATTTCAACGCGCTGCTCAAAGTTGTGGTAGCCTGATACGACAGCGCGGGCGCGTTGAAACCGCTGAGCGCTGGCCGTTAGGCGGTCGACGGCGGCGGAAGTTGTTTGGAGGTGCTGTGCGACTCTTGCGATCGATAATCGTGCTGGTTGGTGCATTGGCTTCCGTCGTCGGAAATGCTGAGGAGTTCGAGCCAATCCTCTTTCCGGTCGTCACCTCTGAGCCGGTAACGGGCGCCAACGGCGCAGCCTGGAAGACACAGGCAGCCATCCGGGTGGCTGGGCCGGGGCCGATCTACGACAAATTTCCATGCCCGATGCCCTACACGCCCCCCGGCTTTCCTCCACCACCGCCCTGCCCACCGGGCTTCTCCATTATTCCTCCTGGGACGACGTTTCCGGTTTCTGCATCCGCAATTCACGGGTATCTTCGCTGGGTCCCCGTTGGCTCCGCGCCCGGCCTATTCTGCTCGTTGCACGTTTCTGACCAAAACGCGCCCGGTCAGCGAATGGTAGAGCTTCCGGTCGTACGAAGGAGCCAGCTCTTCGAATCGAGAATTGAGTTTTCAGGAGTTCCGCTTGAATCCCCGAACCGGACGCTGCTCCGAATCTATGACATGGAAGCAATCATCAATCGACGGGTACGGGTGACCGTCGAGCCGGTCGCAGCCGCCTTCGCGCCGGTAATCGTGGAACTCACGCTGGCGCCGATGGCGAGGTGGCTTGAATTCCCTCCCGAGCCAGCTTACGCCGAGTTGTACCTCGATCAGCTCTACCCGCACTCCGTTCCCGGAGGTAGTGTCGTGCGGATCGAGAGTCTCGACCCTACGCTTCGATTCTGGGCCTTCATCACATTCACGGACTATATCTCTCACGATGTCACGACGTACTCACCACGGTGACGAGTCAGGTCTCAAGCGATCGCCTAACTGGGGCGCATGCAGCCGGTCCCGGCGCGCGACACGGAGTCCGCAGGTTGTATCATCGTCGAAGCGCGCCTGGCCGGCTTAGCGCCATTCGTTAGGCCTCGCAGGCCGCAACGAACCGCGGCGGCCGTCCGAACGTCAGAGAAGTGTCGCTGTTCCCGAGGGGCGGGAAACGAATCGATCCAAAGGAGACAAGGGAATGAAGGGATTTCGTCTTGCGGTCGCGCTCGCCGTGGCCAGTCTCGTCGGGGCCGTCGCATCGCTGGTGATCTCGCCCGCCTTCGCGCAGGCGTCGCAGGGGACGACGACGATCGTCACCACCACGGATGGGACCGTGGTTTCCGAATCGAGCTCGAAGGAAGTGATCCTCTCCGGCGAGAGCCTCGCCCTTCGGGTCGAACGTACCGAGAAAGGACTCGTCGTCGGTGTTCTGGTCGCAAGAGTCAAGGGTCAGTGGGTGCCGGTCCAGCTGTCGAACTTCAACACGCTGGCGCGCTAGCATCGTGAGTGTCGGCGAAGCGCCGCCTAACGTGGCGGTTGCACCGGACCGAAACGCGCGACTCGATGTTTCGAAGGCTGGTAGAATGGCGCATGCGCCTTCCGGCCGGCGAGCGCCACGGCGTTGGGCGTCGCCAAGGCGCCGCCGCGTGTCGGAAGCAAGCCCAGGGAAATCGAGTTACCCAGTCCGATGACGACAAGAGCAGACGGCAAGGAACTACTGATCAGGTTCATCGACGAAGTATGGAATGCCGGGAATGTCGCGGCCGCCGACCGGTACGTCGCACCGAATTACACGATCCACCATGATCCGGGCGACCCATGGGACAAGAAGGTGCTCGATTTGTCGGGTTATAAGGAGCGGGTGAGAGTATCGCGTGCTCCTTTCCCCGATCAGCGCTTTTCCATTCGGGACATCCTGGCGGAAGACGATCGCGTCGTAATGACCTGGCATTGGGCTGGCACCCACCTGGGAGATCTTCCAGGGTTCCCCGCCACGGGCAATCAAATACGGATGTCCGGGGCTACGGTCTACTACATCGAGGGCGGACGATTCACCGGCCACTGGCAGGTCACGGATCGACTCGGGGTTTATGCGCAGCTTCGTCAAGGATTGACGCAGAGCCCGTCGTGATGCCCGACAGACGCTTGCAGCCGACCCGCCACTCACGCCGCTCGCGGCCGTCGGCCGAAGTTGGCCGTTAGGAACCCCGAATGCGATCGGTTCAACGCGATCAGACGTACTTCATGCAGCATCAGGTCGCTGCCGCCGAATTGTCTCGTCGCAGGTTCGAATCCTGCCACTTCGACAACTGCACGCTCCGGGCCTCTCCCGGCCAGACGATCAGCATTCGTGATCTTGAACTTGTCGATTGCAGCCAACGTTCCAGCGCACTCGCCGGGGCCGTCCTCGACGAAGTCGTCGTCGACGGCCTGAGGAACCTCAGTGACATGCCGCTGTTCCTCGAGGGCGTCGTGTTCCGCCACGTCACGCTTCGAGGGCGCATCGCCCAGTTCAAGATCAATCCCGCCGAAGCACTCGTCTCCTGGGACTCTCCCGAGGCGAAGCAGGCGCTGGCCGGGCAACGGCGGTTCTACGCCGGGATCGATTGGGCGCTCGACATCCGCGAAGCCAGCTTCACGTTCGGCCCGGACCTGCAGTTCGTTCCGGGTCGGCTCGTGCGCTTCGATCCTTCGACGCAGGCCCTCGTTCATCGTGCTGCTTTCGCGGGCGTCGATCCGTCGTCACTCCCCTGGGAGAAGTCCGCGCTGGAGATCGGAATTCAGTGGTTCCTCGAGGATGGCCCTTACGAGGAGTGCGTCATCGTCGCGCCGAAGAAGTCGAAGGCCTTCAAGCGGGATCTCGCGGCAATCGAGATGCTCCGAGCACGCGGCCTTGCCGACCTCGCGAGCGGCAAGCCGGCCGGCGCCTAACGGAGCGCACGCCGCGGATGCGGGCGCGCGGCACCATCCGGCGCGGAGTGCTACAGTCTGCCGTGCGCGCCTTCGCCGCGGACTCGCGGACGTAAAGGGGGCGCGGGAGCATTCATGTCCGACGAGCCGGTGTTCGGCAGGAAGGTCCGGGGAAGCCCGTACGTCGTTCGCCCAAGCGCCTACGCGCTCGTGTTCGGGCCGCGCGGTGAGCTCGCCGTCGTTCAGACCTCGATCGGCTGCTTTCTCCCCGGGGGAGGGATCGAGGAGAACGAGACCCCCGAACAGGCCGTCGAACGAGAGGCCATGGAAGAGTGCGGCTTCCGGTTGCGCGTCGGGAAGCTCGTGGGCCGCGCCACCGAGATCGTTCACTCGGCCCGTGAGAGCTCCTGCTTCGAGAAGCCGAGCAGTTTCTTTTCCGCGCGGCTTCTCGGCTTGTCGCTCGCGACTGAGAACGGTAGCGAAGTGCGTTGGCTCGAGCTCGAGCGCGCGGCTGCGTCGCTCGCCCACGGGAGCCATCGATGGGCGGTCTGCCTCGTGCGAGGTGCCACCACCTGACGATGGCGATGCCGCGGATCGCCACGCGTCACTCGAGGGTTTGGTAACCTGTTCGGGCAATGCGAGCGCGTGGCAACCGCTCGGTGCCAGGGTCCGTCAGGCGCCCTCGAATCCACCCATGAGACGCATCCGATACGCGAGTCCATCCGACGCGGAACGCCTCGCCGCTCTGGCCGAGGAGACTTTTCGCGCGACCTTCGGCAGCATGAATACCGTCGAGGACATGAATCTCCATTGCCGGGCCAGCTATGGCCGGGAGGTTCAATCGGCGGAGATCTCGAACTCCGGGATGGTCACTCTGGTGTGCGAAGATGACGGGACGTTGATCGCGTTCGCGCAGCTCCGGTGGTCCGAGGCGCCGGGATGCGTGTCCGCGACAAGCCCGGGAGAAATTCAGAGGCTTTACGTCGCGCAGCCCTGGCACGGAAGAGGCATAGCGCAGGATCTGATGACTGCCTGCATGAAGGAAATGAGGATGCGGGATTCCGATGTGGTCTGGCTTGGCGTATGGGAGCGGAATCCGAGAGCGATCGCCTTCTACCGAAAACTGGGTTTCGTGGAGGCTGGCAGCCATGTGCTTCCACTGGGCACGGATCCTCAGCGCGACATCATCATGGTTCGTCCGGTCTCAACGCCCACGACAGCTCCTTGAACCCGGCATGCAACGGACTCGCCGTGCCCGCCGTTGATGCCAGACGTCAATCCTCTCAGGAGAACGCCCATGATGAATCTGCTGCGAAATGTGCTTGCCCTCATCGCCGGTGCCCTCATCGGCGGAGCCGTCAACATGGCGCTGATCACGATCAGCCCGTCGCTCATCCCTCCGCCGGCGGGCGTGGACGTCACCAACGCCGAGAGCCTCGCCGCATCGATTCACCTGTTCGAGCCACGGCACTTTCTGATGCCGTTCCTGGCGCACGCTGTCGGCACACTGGCTGGCGCGCGCGCCGCATACGTGATCGCGGCGCGCTGGAAGGCTCCACTAGCCTGGGTGGTCGGCGCCCTCTTTCTTTGCGGTGGCGTGGCGGCGAGCTTCATGATTCCCGCCCCTGCCTGGTTCATCGCGCTCGACCTGCTGGCGGCGTACCTGCCGATGGCCTGGCTGGGAATCCGGATGGGTTCCCGACTGCAGGCGGGGAAGAATCCTGCGCGTAAGGCCGAGGCCTGACGCCTCAGTCACGTGACTCGGGTGCCGTCGTGTCGCCGGTGGCGGGACTGGCGAGTCTGCGCGCCTCTACGGCAGTGCGAGCTCCGAGCCGGTGAGCAGCCGGTAGGCTTCGACGTACTTGCCGAGGGTCTTCGTCACCACGTCGGCCGGCAGCTCCGGCGCGGGCGGCGTCTTGTCCCAACCGGTGGACTCGAGCCAGTCGCGCACGAACTGCTTGTCGAACGACGGCGGGTTCGCCCCCTCGCGGTATCCGGCCTCGGGCCAGAAGCGCGACGAGTCGGGGGTGAGCGCCTCGTCGATCCAGACGATCTTCCCGTCGAGGATCCCGAACTCGAACTTCGTGTCGGCGATGATGACGCCGCGCTCCCGCGCGTACGCGGCCGCTTCGGAATAGATCCTCAGGGTCAGGTCTCGCAGTTGTGAGGCGAGCCCGGAGCCTACGAGGTCGCACATCCGCTCGAACGGGATGTTCTCGTCGTGCCCTTCGTCCGCCTTCGTCGCGGGGGTGAAGATCGGCTCGGGGAGTTTCGACGCCTGCCGGAGCCCTGCGGGCAGGGCGACGCCGCAGACCGCGCCGTTTTCCCGGTACTCCTTCCACCCCGAGCCCGCGAGGTAGCCGCGCGCGACGCATTCGACGGGGACGACCTCGCACTTCTTCGCGACGACGGCTCGACCGCGAAGCTCTCCGTGCCCGCGCAGCGCGTCGGGGAAGTCCGCGAGCTCGGTGGCGATCAGGTGGTTCGTGATGTCCGGGAAGCGGCGGAACCAGAAGTTCGAGATCTGCGTGAGCACCACGCCCTTGCCCGCGATGCCGGGCGAGAGGACGACGTCGAACGCCGAGATGCGGTCGGTCGCGACGAGGAGCAGCGCGTCGCCCAGGTCGTAGACGTCGCGCACTTTGCCACGGCGGTGAAGGGGAAGCGGGAGCGAGGTCGAAGCGACCGGATCGGAACTCATGGGCGAATTAGTGCGGTTCCGCCGGCGATCTGTCAAGACGGGGGAGTCTCGCGCATCTCGTGTTGCGCCGCTGAAGCGGCGTGTTGCCCGCACCGGCTGGCATGTGGCGCAGGCACTCCTGCCTGCGCGCGGCGCAAA
>JAMPYE010000281.1 GCA_023700825.1 Thermoanaerobaculia bacterium
AGCGACAGTACGAGGCGTAGTCCCCGGGCGAGGCGAACCGCCCGATCGGACCCGTCTCGAGGGCGATGGTCATCGCGAGAATCGGCCCCACTCCCCAGATCGACTTGAGGTGCTGCCACGTCGGGTCAGGACGAAGCGTCTGCAGAATCACCGACTCGAGCTTGTCAACGCGCTCGCCGAGTGCGACGATCTCTTCGAGGGTCGTGCTCAGTGCCAACGCACGGTGCGGATTCGCTTCGTTCCGGGTGAGGGCTTCGACAGTCAGGGACCGAAGATCATTGACCGTCACGCGCACGCCCTCATTTCGCTGCTTCAGATTCTCGAGACTCAGGATATTCGCCGTCCGTTGCTGAACCAGGTGCAGGCGCTTGCGCAGCAGATCTCGCGTGGCCCGCAGCTCCTTGGGCATGATGTACCCCACGGGAAGAATCCCGAGTCGCATCAGCTGGGCCAGCCAACGCGCGTCGTGACGGTCGTCGCTGTACTTGAGCCCGTCGTACTGCTGCACCGCCGAGGTGTTCACGAGCCGCGCCTCGTGGCCTGCCTCCTCGAGGCCGTCGACGAGCCAGTACCAGTTGAACGTCGATTCGACCGCCACCGCGACGATCCTCTCGCGGTGCGGCTCGAGTGCAGCGAGGACGTCACCGAGGCGGTTCTTGAGTCGTCGCTCGTAGATCACCGCGTCGGAAGAATCGAGAATCGTGAGGACGCTGTTGTTCGAATGAAGGTCGATCGCTGCGTAGAGTGGTGATTCGTGCATCGGGCACCTCCTTCACCCGCGAAGGTACCAGCCTTCGCGTTAGGCATGCCCATATGCGTATCAGAGCTTCGGACGTCTGTCAGGCATGCAAAGGGGTCCAGGGGACAAGGGTCAGGGGTAGGGGTAAGAGCCGAAGAGCCGAAGGGGTCAGAGCTTCGGAGTTCGGTGAAGCTGCCCGTTTCGATCGACACTCTACTCCTCGTAGATTGGGTAGGGCAGATCTTCCATTCCGAGGAGGTTTCCGGACGGTTTCGTAACGGTTTCGTCCGATTCCTCGGAGATCGTGCGAAACCGAGGGATCCTCGGTGCATGGCACGAGCAATGCGCATCGAGTTTCCCGGAGCCGTCTACCACATCACCTCGCGCGGCAACGAGCGGCGCGACATCTTTCGCGACGATACCGACCGTGGCCGATTCCTAGAGCTGCTCGGTGAAGTGGTTAGGCGCTTCGGGTGGATCGTCACGGGGTATTCGATGCTGGATAATCACTTCCACCTGGTCATCGAGACCCCGACGCCGACGCTCTCGCGCGGGATGCAGTGGCTCAACGGGAGCTACGCGGCGTGGTTCAACCGGCGACACCAGCGATGGGGACATCTGCTCGGCGACCGGTTCCATGCGTTTCTCGTCGAGAAGGAGTCGTACTACCTCGAGTTGCTCCGTTACGTCGTGCTCAACCCGGTGCGGGCGAAGATGGTGGAGCGGCCCGAGCAGCACGCATGGTCGAGTTACCGCGCCACGGCCGGCTACGAAGCCGCGCCCGAGTGGCTGAAAGTGGGCGAGATCGCCGCGCTCTTCGGTGAGGCGGAGGATTGGCGGGAGAATTACAGGGCGTACGTCGAAGAGAAGCTCACGTCCGAAGAGCGGCTGATCGACAAGGTGCAGCGCCAGCTTTACCTCGGCACGGAGGAGTGGGTGGCGGCGATGCGGAAGGTCGTAGAGTCGAAGCTCCGAGGCGATGATCACCCGCGCGCGCAACGCACGGTGGGGCGGCCGACGATGGCGACGATCGTCGACGTGGTCGCCGGCGCATTGCGGCTCTCTGCCCGAGGCATTCGCGAATCCCACGGTGGAGTGGCGCGGATGCTCGCCGCGTGGCTCGGGTGGTACGAAGGGCTGCATCGGCTCCGATCGATCGCGGCTGCCCTGCGGTTGCGCAGCTCAGGGCGCGTGAGTGATCTTATCGCTGAGGCCGAACGCGCTCTTGGTGAGGACCTCGAGCTGCGTCGAGTGGTCGATGCCGCCTGCGCGGCGCTCACCTGAGCGTCCGCGAGATCCTCAACGACCGCATCACTCGATCAAAACCCGCGCCACGTCGACGACGTGATGGCCGCGGTGCGTCCCCGCTCCGCAACGGACGGTCCGACGACGCCGGAACTCCGGAGACTCGGAGAGGAGTGGCGCCCTGGATGGAGTTGTCGCACCCATCCGCGTGCCGCACCCACTCCGGATTCACGAGAAACTCCCGTCAAGGGAGCCGACTCCGTTGAGAAGAACAGAAGACCGAAGCTCTGGCCCCATGCAGGCCCCATGCACTCGTCGAGAAGAACAGAAGACTGGAGCTCTGGCCCCATGCACTCTGCTGGCCCCATGCACTCTGCCGTCGTGCGAGCGCCTGGCCCCGGGGGCGTGATGGCATCGCCCTTGCGTACATTCTCGACACGGGCGAGTCCGGAGGTACGAGAAAAGGCGGACCGCCGCGAAAGGAGGCAGCCATGCTTCGACGGAAGTCCCTCGTTTTCGCGCTGTTTGCGGTTGTTTTGCTGGGCAGCGCGTCCCTCGCTGACGCTCAGGTTCGATTCGGTCTCCGTGCTGGTGAGTACACCGACGTCTCCGAGCCGTTTCTCGGAGCGGAGTTGATCATGCCGATCGCACCCGCCTGGTACTTCAACCCGAACGTCGAGGTCGTCTTCGCCGACCGGGGCGATCTCGCGACACTCAATGGCGACTTCGTCCGCCACTTCGGCACCGGCACGCGCACCATCGTCTGGGCGGGCGGCGGCCTCGCCGTCGTCTTCGAGGACTTCGACGACCGCAACGAGGGCGATAGCGAAACGAATGTCGGCGGGAACGTGATCGTCGGCGCCGGCTGGCGGCTTCGCGAGATCACTCCCTACGTCCAGGTCAAGGGACTGCTTGGCGACCGCGACGACTTCGTCGTCATGGGAGGAATCCGATTCTGAGGAACTCCTTACAACGATGCCGGCAAGAAGTTCCGCGGCGCTGCAGGATCGGATACTGACTCTGCGGCGCCGCGCACTTTCCAGTCCGCGACCGCGGGGCGCAGCAGGGGATCTGCATCGGCACTTCGCGATTGCCTCGGCAGCCGGAGCAGCAGTAGACGCCCGAGCTTCGGCGATGAAGGGGATCCAACGAAGTCTTCTGCAGGTCCCTCGGTGTGCTCCCGGTGTTTCGGACGCCGGCGATTCAGGTTTGCCGGAAGGCGCCCTGCAATGTTCTATCTCGAGTCTCGTACGATCGAGGGCGGGAGGCCGGGGCTCGATACCGGACAGAACGGGTCGCGCCGCCACTCCCGCGCCGCCGTCTCCGCGGATTGCGTCGGCCAGATCGCGGCGAGGGCGCGACGGAAGTTCCCGCCCAGTACCAGCTCGATATCGCCGCGGGAGAAGCCGCGTCGCAGCAGGCCGTCGGTGATCTGAAAGACGCGAGCGAACGAATCGAGCCCTTCGATCGCGTAGAACGCGAGCGGCTGGCCGCTGCGCGGGTCGAGGGCTCGAACGTCGACGTCGGATCCAAGCCCTACGTGCTCGACGCCCGCAACCTTCGCCACGTGCGCGAAGTGATCGAGCAGGCTCTCGATGGTCGGCGACCGTCCGACGAAGGATCGCACGATGGTGATGCCCATGACGCCGCCGCCCGCGGCCATCTTCCGGATGACCTCGTCGGACTTGCAGCGCGGCTGCCCGGGATTCAGAGCCCTGCAATTCCCGTGGGTGATGAGCACGGGTCGCCTGGAAGCCCGGATCGCCTCGAGGCTCGTGCGCTCGCCGCAATGGGAGATGTCGATCGCCATGCCCGCGTCGTTCATCGCGTCGACGATGTCGGCGCCGAACGACGTGAGGCCGCGGTCCCATCGAACGTAGCAACCGCTTCCGAGCCGGTTGCGCTCGTTGTAGGTGAGCTGCGAGACCCGCTGGCCGAGCCTGAAGAACGTCGCAACGTCAGCACGCGAATGAAAGTGGTTCGAGTTCTGGAAGCCGACGATCACGCCGATCCTGCCCGTCGCCGGGATGCGCAACAGGTCCTGGCTCGTCTCGACTCGCGAGAGCCGGCAGACGTTCGATCCCAGCAACAGGTTCCAGCCTTCGATCCACTTGCGCGCCGCGCGGCCCTCGTCCTTCAATCCTGTATCGACGGCGGGATGGAACACGCTCACGCCGGAGAGCTCGAGCTGCCGGAAATCGGAGTCGTCGAATTCGCCGGCGCGTCGTTGCCAGCGGAAGAGCTTCGCCCAGTCGAGCGTGAGGAGGCCGAGCATGTCGATGACCGTGCTGCTGCGGACGAGGTCGATCGCGCGCGTGGAGACCTCGACCGGCTCGCTCGCGTCGAGGCTCACGCGCCCGAGATTGATCATCGGCGCAGCAGCGAGTGACAGGCATCCGAGGGCTCCGTCTCTGACGAAGCGCCGGCGAGTCATCACAACTCGTGTCCCCGTGCGCGAACGACGAATCTCTGCGGAGCGGGGCCGACGTACTGGAACGGATAGCAGGTGACGAGGGTAAGCGCGGGATAGCGGCTCTTCCGCAGCACGTGAACGTCGGTCGGCTCGACGACCTTCACCCACTCGACTCTGTATGTCCGTGGCCCCGTCTCGCTGTCGAGCACGATCAGGTCACCTTCGCGAA
The DNA here is from genome assembly GCA_023700825.1 of Thermoanaerobaculia bacterium. Lineage (GTDB taxonomy): Bacteria > Acidobacteriota > Thermoanaerobaculia > Gp7-AA8 > Gp7-AA8 > JACPDH01. The sequence goes on from JAMPYE010000281.1 coordinate 4,627, forward strand.
TGCCGGCGAGCGGGCGGAAGAACGTGTCCCGGTGTCCCGCAAGGACGATGTTGCCGCGCTCTCCCGGTCGCGCGCTTCTCTCGAGGCGCCCGACCGCGCGCCGGAGCACGGTCGACGACGTGCCCTCCGCGACTACGACGTCGATCTCGAGCCGGGGGATCTCCAGCCTTGCGATCGGAGTGCCTGGCTCGACGGAAACGTCGGCCTCCGCCTGCTGCGAGGAGTCCGACGATTCGACGGGGGGCATCGCGGTGAGCTGATAGATGAGCTCGTCGGCTTTCATGCCGGCAGCCGTCACGAGAGCGATCGCGGCGAAGACCCACAGCGCGCGCTCGAGCGCGCGGAGCAGCCGCGCGCGGCGGCTCCGCACCGCCGAACGATGCACGGTGGAACCGCGCGGTGGAGTTCGCGGTGGTGAAGCATTCTGCGTCGGGTATCTCATCGCGGCCGCCTCTCGACTCGAAGTGCTCATGTCGTTTGTCTTGAGCCCCGCTTCGCCGGCTGTGCCCGGAATGCTCCTCCCCGGGCACAGCCCCGACATCACCGCCAACCGGCGGTGACGCCGAATCACGAGCGCCGAGGCGCTACTCGCAATTCCGAGCAGCGCGATGAGCGGCAGCGGGCCGGCCGTTCGCGGCAGCTCGCCCGAGTCGTCAATCGCATCCGGCTCCGTCTCCGCGAATTCGTCGGGCACCTGGTTCACGGGTTCCGCGACCGGCGTCTGCTGAGGCGAGGTATCCACCGGTGCCGGCGGCGTCTGTGCTGCCAGTGGAGCCGCAAAGCACAGCACCAGCACGGCCAGGAGCGGAAGTGTTCGATTCGTCATCGCAGGTCCTCCTTCGTCGTTGTCGCATCGTCAAGCTTGGTCGAGCGTGACGAGGTCAAACGAAGCAATCGCCATGCCAGCGGTTGCTTCGCGGTGGCACCGGCTTTGCTTTTCAACGACGGAGAGGAGCGCGCCGGGCGCGGCGGAAGCCGGCCGGCGTCGCGCAGGAATGCCGACATCCCGACATTGCTCACTCGTTAGGGCTGCCGCGGTCTCGCTGATCGCGGCGGGGCTTGCGAGTGGTTGCGCGACGCGGAGCCACCTCGTGGAGGAGACCATGCGCATGGAGAGAAACATCGAACGACCATTCGTGCTCGAATCGCCGGCCACCCCGTCGTTGAACGAGAAGAATCGGAGAGGACTGCCCCGGGGAATCATCCGTGTGCTCGGCGACGTGCGCTTCGCTCCGGGCTCGGCGGCGCTGCTGCCGCCGTCGCGTGCGCGGCTCGACGACTTCATCGACTGGCTCCGCAGTGGCAACCCCGATGGCGACTATTACCTCGAGGTCCAGGGCCACACCGACGCCGCCGGTACCGACGAACAGAATCGCCTCGTCAGTCGCGCACGGGCCGAGGTGGTTCGCCGCTATCTCTGCGCGAAGATGAACCTCCCGGTGGAGAGCGTCGGGATCGTTGCCGCGGGATCACTCTCGCCCGTGGGCGACGACCGCACCGCGGAGGGAAGGTCGAGGAATCGTCGAGTTGTGG
>JAMPYE010000282.1 GCA_023700825.1 Thermoanaerobaculia bacterium
AAGCCGCGCCACCGCCGGAAGCGAGAATGCCGGTAATCGAGCACCCCGGAGGGGTGCAATAACCGCCTACCCTATGGCACCCCTGCCGGGGTGCGGTGTTTTCGTCTCGCCTAACCGGTGGCGTCGCCCGCTGTGCGGGCTCGCCACCGGCTACCTTACGGCAATCCTTCCGGGATGCACGCCCTACGCCGATTCGAGCGGCACGCTCGGATCGGCCCCGTCCGTCCTCTTCGGCCAGACGAACGACGCGACGATCGATCCGGCGAGCAGCAGGGTGACGATCACGAGCGAGAGGCCGATCGGGATCTTGTAGACGTCGATGATCAGCATCTTCGTGCCGACGAACACGAGCACGAAGGCGAGCCCGACCTTCAGAAGGTGGAACTTCTCCATCACGCCCGCAAGGCAGAAGTAGAGCGCGCGGAGCCCGAGAATCGCAAAGACGTTCGACGTGTAGACGATGAACGGATCCGACGTCACGGCGAAGATCGCCGGGATCGAGTCGACCGCGAAGACCAGGTCGGACGCCTCCACGGCGACGAGCACCATGAAGAGCGGCGTCGCAAGGAGTTTTCCGTTCTCCCGGACGAAGAACTTCGCGCCGTGGTAGTCCCGCGTCGCAGGGATGACCCGCTTGAAGAAGCGGAAGATCGGGTTCTTCTCCGGATCGACCTCCTCGTTCCGCTGGACCAGCAACTTGATCCCGGTGACGACGAGCAGCGCGCCGAAGATGTAGATGACCCAGTGAAACCTCTGGAGGAGGGCCGCGCCTGCGAAGATGAAGATCGCGCGCATCACGAGAGCGCCGAGCACGCCCCAGAACAGGACACGGTGCTGGTACTTCGCGGGTACGGCGAAGACGGAGAAGATCACGAGAAAGACGAAGACGTTGTCGACCGACAGCGCCTTCTCGATGACGTAGCCGGTGAGGAACTCCATCCCTTTCTGCGCGCCGAACCAGTGGTAGACGCCTGCGTTGAAGGCGAGAGCGAGCGCGATCCAGACGAAGGTCCAGCTGAGGGCTTCCTTGAACCGGACCTCGTGGGAGGTGCGGTGGAAGACCCCGAGGTCGAGAGCCAGCATCGCGAGGATGAAGGCGGTGAATCCTCCCCAGAGGAGAGGAGATCCAATTGACGTCACTTCCATGCGGGTTCGACTCCTGAAGGTTCGGCCGGCAGCGCTTTTGCTACGCCCGCCGGGTGTAGCGAGGAAGATAGTGCCCGATTATGAATAGATCCAATTGATAGTTCGTGTTGTATGGATCGAAAAAACCGAAGTAGTATCGAGATGCCCCCGTACCGGGGACGGCTGGTGTGGCGCAGACACTCCTGCCTGCGCCTCGGCGTTGGCGACCGGCTCCCGCAGTCCTGAGCGATTCATTGCGGCGCTTTGCGCCGCGCGCAGGCAGGAGTGCCTGCGCCACATGCGGCACCGCCTGCCGCGCGACGCCATAGCTGCCCCCTGCTCTGACCTGCGGCCTTTGGCCTCTGGCCTGCTTTCTCTGTGACCTGCGTCCTTTGACCTTTGACCTGCAGTTTGATATCACCCGTTGCGGAGGTCTCCCATGTCCCACGCCCCGTCCAACGAGCCGCTCAAGCGCACCCCTCTGTTCGAAGCCTGCCAGGAAGCCGGAGGGCGAATGATCGACTTTGGCGGCTGGGAGCTGCCGGTCCAGTTCACCGGAATCCTGGAAGAGCACGCCGCCGTCCGCGAACGCGCGGGCCTTTTCGACGTTTCGCACATGGGCGAGATCCTCGTGCGCGGCCCGCAGGCCGAACCGTTCCTGCAGAAGTGCACCTGCAACGACGTCGCCAAACTCTCCGACGGTCGCATTCACTACACCGGCCTCCTCTATCCGACGGGCGGCTTCGTCGACGACATCCTGATCTACCGCAACAGTGCGACCGACTTCTTCGTGGTCGTCAACGCGGCGAACACCCCGAAGGACTTCGCCTGGTTCGTCGAGCAGTCGAAGGGCTTCGACGTCGAGGTGGTCAACGCGAGCGCCGACTACGCGCAGCTCGCTCTGCAGGGGCCGCTGGCCGAGAAGCTCCTCCAGACGCTCACGCCGCTGAACCTGGCCGACATCAAGTACTACCGCTTCGCGAAGGGCGAGGTCTGCGGCGTTCCGGCGATCGTCTCGCGCACCGGCTACACGGGTGAAGACGGCTTCGAGGTCTACGTCGCCCCTGCCGAGGCTCCCGCGATCTACCGCAGGATCCTCGCCGACGGGAAGCCGCTCGGCGTGGTGCCGATCGGCCTCGGTGCGCGCGACACGCTGCGCCTCGAGTCAAAGATGGCGCTCTACGGCAACGACATCGACCAGGACCACACGCCACTGGAGGCGGATCTCGGCTGGATCGTCCGGCTCGAGAAGGGCGACTTCAACGGCCGCGACGTTCTCGTCGCGCAGAAGGAGAAGGGCCTGACCCGGAAACTCGTCGGATTCGAGATGGTCGATCGCGGAATCGCGAGGCACGAGTACCCGGTCGTCGAGGGTGGAGCCACGGTCGGCGTGGTCACGTCCGGCACTCACTCACCCACGTTGAAAAAGGCGATCGGTCTCGCGTATCTTCCTCTCCGGATGTGTGATGTGGGCACGGAGTTCTCCGTGCTCGTGCGTGAGAAGGCGACGAAGGCGCGTGTCGTAGCGACCCCGTTCTACAAGAGAGCAAAATAGCCGGCCGCCGTCACGGCGCGTCAGGTAAGGAGCGACGATGAAGCAACCCGAAGACAACCGTTACGCGAAGAGCCACGAATACGTTCACGTCGAAGGTGGGATCGCAACGGTCGGCATCAGCGACTACGCGCAGAAGGAGCTTGGCGATGTCGTGTTCGTCGAGCTCCCGCAGGTCGGCTCACAGGTCGAGGCGAACGAGGAGTTTGGCAACATCGAGTCGGTCAAGGCCGCCTCCGAGCTCTTCTCTCCCGTGACCGGCGAAGTCGTGGAGATCAACGAGGAGCTCGCGTCGCGCCCGGAGCTGGTCAATACCGACCCGTACGGCGACGGTTGGATGCTCAGGGTCAAGCTGACGAGCCCGGAAGAGCTCGATGTGCTGATGACCGCCGAGGAGTACGAGGAGTACGTCGAGAAGGAAGCGGGCAAGTAGCGACCCCGAAACGGGTGTGGCGCAGACACTCCCGTCTGCGCGCGGCGCGAAGCGCCGCACGGTCGGACCGGTACACTTCGGGGTCGCCTGCGACGACGCGCGGGCAGGAGTGCCTGCGCCACGTCGTCGTTGCCCGTCGCAGAGTCTTCGCTTCGCTCGAAATGACTGGCGCTCGTGCGCACATTCCTGAGCGAGATGTCGTAACCCCAACCCGCAACCAGTGGAGCCTGCCTTGCAAACCACACCGATGCGTTACATTCCCAACGCCGCGGAAGACATCCGCGAGATGCTCGAGACGATCGGCGTCGACTCGATCGACCGCCTCTTCGACTCGATTCCCAGGGACGTGAAGCTCGACCGGTTTCTCGACGTCCCCGGGCCGTGGTCGGAAATCGAGGTGCGGCGCGCGTTCGCCTCTCTCGGCTTCCGGAACGTCCGGGTCGACGACAAGCCGTCGTTCCTCGGCGGGGGCGTCTACCTGCACCACCAGCCCGCCTGCGTCGACCAGATGCTGCTGCGTGGTGAGTGGCTCACGGCGTACACGCCGTATCAGCCGGAAGTCTCGCAGGGGACGCTGCAGGCGATCTTCGAGTACCAGACGCACCAGTGCCTGCTCACCGGCCTCGACGTCGCCAACGCGTCGCTCTACGACGGTTCGACGGCATTCGTGGAAGGCGTCCTGCTCGCGCAGCGCGTATCGTCGAAGAAGAGCAGAGTAGTGATTGCGAAGTCGATTCACCCGATGTACCGCGAGACGCTCGCGACCTACGTGCAGAATCTCGGCCTCGAGATCGTCGAGGTCGGCATGGCCGCCGACGGTCGCGTCGACCTTGCCGCGCTGAAGGCCGCGTGCGACGCGAAAACCTTCGCCGTCGCCGTGCAGTCGCCGAACTTCTTCGGCGTGCTCGAGGACTACGACGCGGTGCGCGAGATTGCCGACGCGGCGAAGGCGCACAAGATCGCGGTCGTTGCCGAGGCGAGCTCGCTCGGTATCGTCTCGCCTCCCGGAAAGCACGGGTTCGACATTGCGGTCGGCGAAGGGCAGGCCTGGGGCATTCCGATGTCGTTCGGAGGCCCGTATGTCGGCTTCATGGTCGTGCGTGACGAGCTCAAGCGCCACATGCCGGGACGCCTCGTCGGCGAGACGGTCGACGTCGACGGGCGGACGGCGTACGTCCTGACCCTCGCCACGCGTGAGCAGCACATCCGTCGCGCGAAGGCGACGTCGAACATCTGCACGAACCAGGCGCTCATCGCGCTCGCGGCGAACATGTACCTCTCGCTGCTCGGCAGGAAGGGCCTCCGCGAGGTCGCGAGCCAGTGCCTGCAGAAGGCGGCGTATCTCCGCGCGAAGCTCTCCGCGACCGGGAAGGTCGAATTCCCCTTCGCGGCGCCCGTCTACAACGAGTTCACGGTGCGTACGAAACGTCCCGCACGCGAGTTGCTCGCCGCGCTGGCCGGCGAGGGCATCCTCGGCGGGGTCGCGCTCGACACCTGGTATCCGGACAGGCCGAACGACTACATCGCGGCAGTCACCGAGATGAACACCGCCGCCGACATGGACCGTTACGCAGCGGCCCTCGCGAAGGCACTGTAAGGAGGCGACGATGAGCGAGAAAACCACGACAGAGACCGCCGCGGCCGCCCCGAAGGCGGCGGGTCCCGACAGCACGGCCGAGGCGCTGATCTTCGAGCGCTCCCGGCCCGGACGGCGCGGCTACCAGTTTCCCGAGCTCGACGTCAGGGAGGAGCAGCTCGAGTCGCTGTTGCCGGGCAACCAGCTTCGCGAAGACATCGAAGGCGAGACGGAAGTCTCCGAGGTCGACGTCGTCCGTCACTTCACGCGGCTCTCGAAGCTGAACATGTCGATCGACGCCGGGCTCTATCCGCTCGGCTCGTGCACGATGAAGCACAACCCGCGCATCAACGAGGCGATGGCGCGGCGCGAAGGGTTCGCGTACAGCCACCCGCTGCAGCCGGAGCACCAGGTGCAGGGGTCGCTCGAGCTGATCTGGCTGCTCGAGCAGACGATGAAGGAGATCTTCGGGATGCCGCGCGTGACGCTGCAGCCGGTCGCGGGAGCGCACGGCGAGCTCACGGGGATCCTGATGGTGCGCAAGGCGCTCGCCAAGCAGGGCAACCCGCGCAAGGTGATCCTGATCCCCGACTCGGCGCACGGCACGAATCCCGCCTCGGCCGCCTTCGCCGGCTACACGACGAAGGAGCTGAAGTCGAACTCGCACGGAACGCTCGACCTCGACCTTCTCGAGCGCGAGGTCACCGAGGACGTCGCAGCACTGATGCTCACCGTGCCTAACACGCTCGGAGTGTTCGAGGGGCAGATCACGAAGATCGCCGACATCCTTCACCGCAAGGGAGCGTTCCTCTATTGCGACGGCGCGAACCTCAACGCGTTCGTCGGCGTGGCGCGCCCGGGCGACATGGGTGTCGACGTCATCCACTCGAACCTGCATAAGACCTTTTCGACGCCGCACGGCGGCGGCGGTCCGGGCGCGGGCCCGGTCGGCGTCGCGCGGTCGCTCGCCCCGTTCCTCCCGACGCCGACGATCGAGCGACGCGACGACGGCACGTTCTACCAGGACTTCAACCTGCCCGACTCGATCGGGCGGATGCGCGCGTGGAACGGCAACTTCGGCGTCCTCGTGCGCGCGCTCACCTACATGCGCTCGATGGGTGGCGAGGGGATGCGTCGCATGGCGGAGATCGCCGTGCTCAACGCGAACTACATTCGCGCGCGGCTCAAGGGCGCGTATCACCTCCCGTACGGCGATCCGTCGCTGCACGAGGTGGTCTTCGACGACAAGAACCAGCTCGCGAACGACGTGCACACGCTCGACATCGCGAAGCGGCTCATGGACTACGGCTTCCATCCGCCGACCATCTACTTCCCTCTCATCGTCCCGGGCGCGCTGATGATCGAGCCGACCGAGAGCGAGCCGAAGGAAGAGCTCGACGCGTTCTGTGACGCGATGCTCGCGATCGCGCGCGAA
>JAMPYE010000283.1 GCA_023700825.1 Thermoanaerobaculia bacterium
TACGCCTCGGGAAGCCCTTCCACGCGCGCGCCCGGCGCGAGCACGATGCGCGACACCCCCAGGTAGTCGAGCAGGATGCGCGGCGGCAGCCTGTCGAAACGATTGAAGTAGTGGCGCATGTCGTAGCCACCACTCCGCAGCAGCGCCAGGAACGGCTCGTACGCCATCGGATCGTTCACGCCCACCTGCTCGAGGCCGTACATCGCTCCGCTGTTAGGCATCAGCCCGCCGCCGAGAGCGAGCACGCGCGTCGCGCGGCCGCCGTCAGCGAGGGCGCGCAACGACGGGCGATCGGGATAGTAGCGCTCGCGCCCCACCGCTCCGTTGTAGTCGACGAGCGACGCGCAAAGGTCGACGAAGAGCAGCAGCGGCACGATCGCAATCGCCGCCCCGCCTCGGTAAAGCACGACGGCCGCCACGGCCGCCGTCACCACGGCAGCTGCGCCCGCTACGAGAACGCGAACGAGCGTGTCATGCGACGCGTAGAGCTCCCGGTTCGCCAGCGCGGCCAGCACGAGCGCCAGGATGGCGAGCGCGGTCGCGATTCCCATCACCCGAACCGCGCCCCTCGCCCTGGCGACGACGGCGTCGAATCCATGCCCAGCAGCGGCAGCCAGCGCGAGCGCGATCACGAAACGGAGCCGCCCGTGCAGCACCTTGTCGAACCACGGCAACCAATCCCCCAGCATCGACGTGCCCGCCCACTCGAACGCGAGCGGCAAACAGGCCGCGGCGAGAATGGCCCAGAACCTCACCCGCGCCGGCGCGACGAAGATCGCCGTGATCGCGAGAACCAGCGACAGGAGGCCGGCGTACTGCGTCGCCGCCTCGTTGAAATTGTCGCCGTCCCACGCGGCATCCTTGCTGTGAAAGTAGTGCGCCGGTAGCACGAACGGAATGACGTTGTCCACGCTGAGCCGTGGCGCGGCGGCGAGGCTCCTCTCGGTCTCCAGCCTCGTCAGCCTCTCGCTCCAGGGAAGCTGGAACGCGAACGGAACGATTGCCGGCGCAGCGAGCATCAGGCCGAGCACGCCGAGGGCGAGGCATCGCGCCGCGGCCCGGACGTGGCCCTCGGAGCGAAGCACGACCGCGCGGATCGCCCAGGGGATCGCCGCGACCGCGCAGTGAAGGACCGATTCCGCGTGTCCGCCTAACAACATCATCGCGAGCACCAGCGATGCCCATGCGACACCGCGCGGCCCGTCGCGTTCGACCGCCCTGCTGATCGCCAGCAGCAGGAACGGCAGAAGCGAGATGACATTGGCGTGGGGAAACAGGGCGAACGCCGTGAGGCCGGCCCCGAGGCCCCACGCGATCGCCGAAACCAGCGCGCCGGAGTGGCTCACCTTCTCGCCGCGCATGAACAGGTACATGCCGCAGAGCGCGGTGAGGAGTCGGAGCACGGCGGCGAACAGCGGCCAGGCGAACGACGAGAACGCGAGGCCCAGGATCGTGGCGGGAGCGAGAACGGCTGCCTGCGGATTCGACCAGAGCGGCGAGCCGGCGCCGGCGTATCGATTCAGCGCGGGGAGCTCTCCCGAGAGCCACGACTCCGTCACGAGCTCGCGCCACGGCACGAACTGCAGAGGCACGTCGGCGAGAAGCCCGTTGCCGGTCATCGCGAAAGGCGCCGGGCCCTTCCACGGACGCAACCAGCCTTCGAGCAGGTCGAAGGCGACAGGGCTGCGCCCCGCGAGCCAGCAGGGCGCGAACCAGACGAGCGCGAGCGGGATGAACCAGCGAAGCGCCGCGCGGCGAAAGTCAGCGTTCTTCGAGGAAAGCGCCACGAGCGCGAGACTGCCGGCCGGCACGAACACGGCGGCGAGCACTTCGAGATCGAAACTCAGCGTCGTCAGACTGGGCCACCCCTCGGCGGGACAAGGTTAGCCGCAGCACTCACCCGAGGCAACTGCGCGGCCACGGCCAGGAGTGAGTCCGAGCTCCGTTGCACACACCTGCGAATTCGCGGCTCGGCCTCGACTTTCGCACCTGACAGCGTCTTACGGAAGCGACCGGACTCCGGCAATCGTTCCCGTATCGCCCTCGGAGACTCGCGTCGCGCGGCATCGGAACGTGGTATACGGAAATCAGCGGCGGCTGTTCGCGGCCGCGAAGGACGGTGCACCGTGGGAGATTCCTCACCGAAGTCGAAGAACAAGCAGAAGCAGCAGCACGACACGAAGAAGCAGCACGACGCGGCGAGCGCCGCGAGGAAGCAGGCCCCGCCAGCCACGGCGATACCGGCGCGTAAGGGCGGAAAGTAGACCTCGCGGGCGACGCGCAGACTCCGGCCGCCGGAGCGATGCGGAGCCTCCCGCCCGGCCCGGAGCAGTGAGACCGTGTCCCGTTCGAGCGGGATCTTCAGCAGCCTAACGCCGGAGCGGGCGGCGCCGCGGGGCGCGCGGCTCGGCGGCTGACTTGTCGATCCGATTGTCCGACGGGTCGGTGTCGGAGACATCCGACGAGAGGACCATGAACGGCCCCGCGTACGGGCTTCCGACGATGTTGAACTGGACGATCTCGCCGGACCTCACGGTCCCGAGAAGGTACGGGTCGCTCAGTCCGATCGAGTACCCGTCCGTCGACGCCACGTAGACGCCCGTCGCATCCTTCTGCGCCTGGTTGTGGACCCTCACGGTGAGATGCTGCCCACGCCGGTCGATCCCGAGATCGGTCAGGTGGATGGCGAGATCGCCGTCGGTGGCTGACAGCCGTCCGGTCCAGGGAACGGCGACACTCTCGAGCTCCGCGCCCTGATCGAGAAACGCGAGCCTGCCTCCGAACGCGAATTGCGGCGAGCCCAGCCCCGCGAGTCCCGTGACGCGCGTCGCCTCGGTCGCGCCCTCGACCTCGACGAACCGCCACGGAGACCCGACGATCGCCTTCCAGCCCGTTTCGGTGGGGGCCAGGTCTGCGAGCGTTCCCGAGATCGCGGCCACGTACGACTGCCCGAGCGGAGTACCGTTCCGCGCAAGATGAAGAATCTCGTGTCTGTCGCTGCTCGGGGCGTAAACCTGAAGCACCCAGGTTCCGTCGGCGAGACCAGCCGCGCCGCTCGAGTCGTAGGAATCGACGAGAGTGAGGGGGCCGAGTTGCCGTCCGTCGCCGTCGACCGTGAACGCCTCGAGCTTCAGTGGCGGAGTGAAGCAGAGGATGTTGCACGTGAACGTGTCCTCCACGAGAATGATGCGCTCGTCGCTCCGACCCCCAATCGAGATCGCGGACGGCTCGCCGGTGTACTCCTCGCGCGGCGCGTGAGGAACTCGGTCGAAGCCGTTCTGAACCGGAGTGCCGTCGAACGCGAAACGCGACCATCGCGTCTCGCTATCCGTCGTCCACGCGAGGAGAAGGTCGCGCCCGTTCGCGTGAAGTGCGATTCCGAGCGCTCCCTCCGCCGGCGTGAGCGTTCGGGGCTCCGAGTCTATCCATCCTCCGCGACGTGACAGTCGTTGCCATCGGACCGCTCCACCTTCGCGCCAGGCGAAGGCGAACCCGTCGGGCAGCGCTGCGATCTCGCTCGCGTATCCGTATGGAATGGATTGGGGCGCGGGGTCGATCGCGGTCCCGTTCGCTTCGACGCGGACGAATCGGTTCCCGCCGAAGGCGACGAGCGTGACGTCCCCGGAAACGAAGGTCTCCAGGTTCGTCCAGCTCTCGTAAACGCGGCGTCTGAGAGTGAACGGCGTCGAGACGATCTTTCGCGGGTCTCCCTCCGCGATCGCCGCGTGCCCCCACGGCCGGACGACGAGGTAACGGTTCCCGCTTCGATCACCCTCGGCCACCGGGTCGACAACGGAATCGCCGCCCACCGTCCCGTCAAGACGAACGACCATCGCCCGACTGGCTTTCTCCGGGAACTCGTACTTCGTATACGGAACGAAGAACCCTTCGTTCGTCGGGAGCGGAATAGACCAGTACGTATAGAGGATTCCTGACTGATCGATAGACAGGAGCACCGTCGATGAGAGCGTCCGGTCGATGATCCTGCAGCGAGCCACGTTCCAGTCGCGCGTCAGGATCAGCGCCTTTTCTCCATTGACCGCGACGAAGACCTGGTCCTCGGGATACGCGCTCGATTCTCCGAGCACGCGCACATCCAGCGGGATCCCGTCCGCGTCGAGCCGCCATGCCGAGAGGGTTCGCCGGTTGTCGGCCCGCAGTTCCCACGACACCACGAGGAATTCGCCGTCGAAGCGCGCGATCTTCGCCCCCTCGGCGCGTCCGAGCGTCGCTCGCCGGATGACCTCGCGGCCGTCGGTGATCGTGATCCGGAGGTAGGACTGGGCTTCGACGTGCTGGATCTCCAGCATGGCGAGCCTGCCCGAAACGCTCGCCGCATCCTGGAAATAGTCGCCTGTCGGAATCTGCTGGACGAGCTCCGGCGCCCCCGTCAACCCGAGATGCGTGACGTAGTGTTGCCCCTGGTAAGTCCTGATGATGAGCCAACCGTCGCTCCACGCGGTGGCATAGCCTTCCGCCCCGCGCACCGGCTCGGCATCGAGAGCCACACCGTCGGACGAGATGCGCTGTCCGTTGACGAGAAACGCCCCGGCGTCGCTCGCCACCACGCGAGCGGCGCCGACCTCGACGAGGCTGGAGACGGGTGCAGCGACAGGAACACGCTCGACGATCGCGGCGCCGATCGAAGACGGCAGGAAGAGCAGCAGGAGCATGAGTCGGGCCATTGGTGGATCGAAGCTCTCTGGCGCTCGGAGAATTCCGACCGCGGCCTCTCGCACTATGCTCGGCGCAGCCGCAGGACTGCCTGCGTCAGACTAAGCTGAGCAAACTCGCGGAATCTGATTCCGGCGGCAGTTCCCGGCAGCACCGATCAACGCGCGCGGATTGCGGCCACGAAGTACCAGACGACGGCGACGATGCCGCCGAGGGGCACGAAGACAATCGCCGGACCCAAGTCCGATCTGACACCGCTCGCCACACGTGCAGTCTCCAGCAGCAGCAGCGCAAAAAACCAGACGAGCGCGGCGCTAAGCCATCGCACGAGCCTCCGCGCGAGCGTGTACTGACACGGTGCATTCTCCATGGTGATCGGAACCGGGTAGTTATAGATGTGCGGAGCGCGGGCGAGCAACTCCAGCGACACCCACATCACGATTCCGATCGTTGGGAGGATCATCAACTCCACGGGCGAGCCCCACCGGTCCGGCTGGCCAGAAACTCCGAAGTGCAGCGGGACCCGTTCCGGCATCGTGGTCGGAATCGCGATCAACGCCCCGCCAAGAACGAACGCTCCAAGCAGCGCGGCCGCCTGGAGGAATCGGTCCAGCGCCGACGGCGGTAGGTCGACGCGGGGGCGCTGATCGAACATTCCGAGAGCTCCTGCCTCCGATTCTACCGAAGGTGGTCTGGTCGTCCGTTCGGTCGAGTCGTTATGCCGGAAACAGGGCCTCGACAGAGTGACGTGCGGCGAGTTCGGTCAGATCCGGTCACGCACTCCGGCCAATCGTGTTTTCGGCAAGCGCGACCAGCCCGGATGGGTAATGAAAGTCTTCCCGCGGAGCGCGAGTGACGCTTGTCTACTCGGTTGCGCTCGGTTCAGCTCCACGACGGCGTGCACGACTACGCCTTCGTTTCCAACCGCCGCATCTTGTACCCACCGATGTGCTCGTCAAGGGGTTGCAGAAACGAAGGCCAGCGGCCCAAGCAGGAGGTACAGGGTCGGAGAATCTGAGCTGCACGACACGGAAGAAACATGACAGGTGTTTTTTTCTGGACGAAGGAGCCGCACATTCATTCGTGTCGAAGCGCACTCGATTTTCTTGGCGCGATCGATACGATGCGCCCGCTTTGAAACCAAAGAGACTTCCGTTGGGCCCGATCCCTTAGCCCGCTAAGTAAAGTTTCGAGGTGTGACCCCCCACCACGGCTTCGCCGTTCCCTTCGCCACTCTAACGTCTCGAGGCTCGCCGCATGAATCCAATCACCATTCCGCATTCCATCAGTGTAGCGCCCCCGATTCCGTGGACAGTTGAACGACTGTAATTAAGCGGCCCGCTCGCGATCAAGTAGTTCGGCTCGCGCCTGCTGCGGGGTGCGGTAGTCGTGACGCTCGACGAGCCACTTGCGGTTGTAGGTTTCTCGGAACTCCA
>JAMPYE010000284.1 GCA_023700825.1 Thermoanaerobaculia bacterium
AGCGCCGCGACCACTCTAGCGCTGACGGCGAATCGAGTCGCCTTCGGCGACGCGCAGACAAGAGTGTCTGCGCCACACGAGGGCCGGCCCCCGCCTATCGCCTCTCGCCTGCCTCAAGCGTACTTCTGGCCGCACTCGGGGCAGAACTTCGGATTCCCCTCGGCGTCGGCTCCGCACTTGTTGCAGTGCTTCTTCGCGGCGACGGCGGCGCCGCACTCGGGACAGAACTTGCCTCCCTGCGTCTTCGCGCCGCAGGCGGGGCAGACCGCGCCGGTCACGGTCGAGACGTCACGCTGCCTGGTCCAGTCGACCGTGCGTGCCTTTTCGTGAACCTGCTCCCGCGCGGCCTCGGCCTGCGCGGCGGCCATCTCCTCGTCGAGGTCGGGTGCGCACCCTTCGCAGAGCTGCATCTTCCGGTTCCAGCAGATCGGCTCGCACACCCACTTGCCGCAGCGCGTGCACTGCTTGAACTGCTTCGAGATCTCGTCGGCGGCTTCCTTGAGCGCCGCGTCGTGTCCGGCGCCGCCGATGGCACGCTGCACTTCGTACGTGCTCGACGCCGCGTTGCCGAAGATTCCTCCGAATAGGCTTCCGGCGACGCGGACTGCCGACGCCGCCATCCCGATCGCCGACGCCTTGAAGGTCGACATGTAACCGTTGCCGCATTTCTCACAGTAGAACTTGAACTGATAGCCGCGGTCGGTCGAGAGGTCTTCGTGATTGCCCGTGAACCAGATGGATGCCATTGGTTTCTCCTTGAACGATCTCGAGGAGGCATTTTACGTTCTCGAAGATGAGGAGGTTTCGTATTTCGGAGAAGGCCCGGTGGGATCAGCGGGCGGTGAACTTCGTCGTCCTCGTCCGCGTTCCCGTGGCCCGGATCGTCGAGGCCGGGCCGCCGGGCCCCCCCCGCGGTTCCGTTCGCCGTGAAAGCCATCGTCGCAGACAGCGACTCGCCGAGCTTTGCGCGCTTCACATCGACGGGGAACGTCGCGCTGGACCGCGCTTCGAGCCGCCCCTCGACCACGTCGAACCCCTCGGGCATCGCGATGCCGATCCCTTCCATCACGATCCGACCCTCGACCGTCATCACATCGCGGCCGTCGACGTGCCGAATGCCGGACAGCTTCGTCTCGCCCGTCACTCCCTCGTCGTCGATCGTCAGGCCCGGCTCGCGGAACAATTCTGCCGCACGCGCGGCATCGATCGGCCACGAGTCGCCGACCCGTTTTCTTTGCTTCGTGCCGAAGATCTCGTCGTCCGACTCATCCGTGGTCGGAAGGACATTGACGAGCTTGAAGAGCTTCTCGACATCGGCCGACACCGGCTCGCCGGCGACCGCGTAGCTCTCGGTCCTGCCGTCGACCGAAAGAACGACCTCAGTGCCGCGCGCGAGAACGTCGACGCGCTTCCCGTCGCTCTCCGAGCTGAACCGCTCGACGACGAGCTTCGCCTTCTTCGTTCGTCCCCGTTCGTCGACCTCGAGGACCTCGGCGAGGACATCGAGGTCGACCATGACCTCGGTCTTCTTCTCGTCGATGACGACGCCTTCGACGGCGACCACCAGTTCTTCGACGTTCGTTCCCCTGGAGACGGCGCGGAACGTCGAGCCGACGTCGACGTGACGATCGAGGAGGATCTCGTACGATCGTGCGTCGGCGGCCGACGCAACCGTGGAAAGCAGCAGCGCCGGTACGAGCATCCATCCAGCCATCGTGAGTCTCATTCCTTGTCCTTCCTGCGAACGCGCGAACGCGGGAACGCCTCCGCCGGAGATTGCTGGAGGGTGGTAGATCTTCGGGATTCCCCGATTTTGACACGGGTCGAAGCGGTCTCTCACAGCGAATCTACGGGGGCTATCGCGAAGCGGATTCCACCGTCGCGGCTGCCGAGGCGTAAGGAACGGCGAGAACGAGAACGGCCCCGGATTTCTCCGGGGCCGTTCGATTCGGGGGCAAATGTGTCGCTCGTCAGCGGATGACTTCCATCGTCCCTCTGCCGATCGCGAGCTCGGTGCGATAGGCGTTGACAGCGTGGATCGTGTAGTCGACGGTCGTTCCGACGGACTTCGCGCTCACGAGGTCGGACATCTGACGGTGCGGCCTCGCGCTGCCGGGCTTCGTCGACTTGTAGAGCGCCTTGCTGAACGGGCTTGGCTTCTGGATCTCGACGACGACGTGATCCACGAGCACGTCGACTCCGCCGAAGTAGCGGAAGTCCCACTCGACGGCGGCGCCGGGAGTGAGCGTGACCACGGGCGGATAGCAGTGGACGAAAATGCGGCCGGCGTCCTGTTCGACATGGACGAGCACGGGAATGGTCTTGATCGGCTTCGGCGGCGCGAGATCCTCTTCGCGCATGAGGCGGTCGGACGATGCCGGAGCGGCAGCGACGGTGAAGGCCGACTTCGCGCGCGGAGGCGCGGGGATGAACGACGAGGGGCGCGAGCCTTCCTGCGAGATCCAGGTGGCGAGCGGAGCGCTAGTCGGCGTGACGCGCGGGCCGCGTCTCGTGCGGCGCGCTTTCGCGGCCTTCGGCGCGGCAGCCTTGGCCGCGGGCTTCGCCGGCACGGGCGCCTTCACCGCGGGCGCGGGGGTGGACTTTCGGACTTCCGCGACCTTGGACGCAGGTACAGACTTGGCGGGGCGAACAGGTGCCGCCACCGGCTTCTTCGTCGACGGTTTCGCGGCGGCCACGAGCTTCTTCGCCGGGGCTGCACCCTTAGCGGGCTTCGGCGGTGCTTTCTTTGCAGGGGTGGCTGCGCGTTTCGATGCCGCTTTCGAGGCCGGCTTCGTCACTTTCGCCGGTTTTTTCGGTGCAGGCTTCGCGGTTTTCGCCAGCTTCTTCGACGCGGGCTTTGCCGCCTTCTTCGAGGCAGGTTTGACCACTTTCGCGGGCGCTTTGACCTTCTTCGGTGCGGCTTTCGCCGGCTTCGAGACGGTCTTCGGACGCTTCTGTGCGATGGCCTTCTTCGCGACAGGCTTCGCAGGAACCTTCTTTGCGGAAGGCTTCAACTTCTTGACAATCTTGGACTTAGTGGCCAACTTGCTGCTGGAGGATTTCATCCGCGCCGTGGCCTTGGACGTCTTGCTCTTCGCCCGCGCCATCGTAGACTCCCTCAAAATGAGATAACCCTTTTATTTGGGGCTTTTTGGGCTGGCGCACTATACCAACCGATCGCAAAAACCGCCACTGTTTTCGGCTGGATTCCCGAGGGATTCCGTTAGTGACAGGTCTCGGCAACAGGCACGCTCAACCGATCTCTTCGGCGAGAATACGGGTCAGGCGCTCGGCCATCGCACGGATCATTTCGTCGTCGCGACCCTCGATCATCACCCGCACGAGGTTCTCGGTTCCCGAGTAGCGGACGAGAATTCGCCCCTCGCCCGCGAGACGCGCCTCCTCCTCGGCGAGTGCGTGGCGATAACGCGGCAGCGTGTCGAGCGGCGGGCGAGCGCCAACTCTCCGGTTCACGAGAATCTGCGGCATCGGCTCGAAGGTCTCGATCTGCGAGAAGCGGCGTCCCTCGCGCGAGAGAATCTCCCCCATCACGAGCGCCGTGTGCACGCCGTCCCCGGTCGTGTGGGTCTCGAGATCGATCACGTGGCCCGACTGCTCCCCGCCGATCGTGGCTCCCCGCTCGATCATCTTCTCCAGCACGTACTTGTCGCCCACGTTCGCGCGGACGAGCTCGATCCCGTCGGCGGCCAGGCGCTTCTCGAAACCGAGATTCGACATGACGGTCGCGACGACGACGTCGTTGCGGAGGCGCCCTTCCGCCTTCCTCCGCGTCGCGATCAGATAGAGCACCTCGTCGCCGTTGCGGATCGTCCCCTCATCGTCGGCGAAGATCACCCGGTCGGCATCGCCGTCGAAGGAGACGCCGAAGTCGGCGTTCTCCCCGACCACGCACGCCGCCATCCTGTCGGGGTGCAACGCGCCGCAGCCCTCGTTGATGTTTCGCCCGTCAGGTGCGGCGAAGATCGAAATCACCTCGGCTCCGGCGCGACGGAAGAGATCGACGCCGATCTCGTGCGCCGCACCGTTGCCGGCGTCGACGACGACTCTGCGGCCCTTGAGAGCGCCCGCGGCAATGCCCGTCGCCAGGAAGTCCTTGTAGCGCTCGACGAGCAGGCAGTCCCGATCGAGCGCCTCGAGCGGAGGAAGGGTCTCGCCGTCCTTCCGGATCGCGAGCATCTCCTCCTCGATCCTGAGCTCGATATCGTCGGAGAGCTTCATGCCATCGTGACCGAAGAGCTTGACCCCGTTGTCGTGCCACGGGTTGTGCGACGCCGAGATCGACACGGCGGCCCCGGCGTCGGAGGTTCGACAGAGATAGGCGACGCCCGGCGTCGGGATGACTCCGGCAAATCGCGCCGCACCGCCACCGCGACGGATTCCCTCGTGGAGAGCGAGCGCAATCTCCAGGCCCGACTCGCGCGTGTCCATGCCGAGGATGACGACGGGGCGGATGCCCGCGGCGCGAAGGCGGTGGGCTGTCGACTCGCCGAGCGCGAGCATCGAGGCGACATCGAGCGGGTACTCGTGCGCCTTGCCGCGAATTCCGTCCGTTCCGAAGAGCTTCCTCACTTCGATCCGCCTTTCGCCGCAGTGGACTTCGCGCCGGCCTTCGATGCCGGCTTCGTCTCCGGCTCGGGAGGTTTCTCGGCGACCTCGACGGTCACGACCGTGGTCTGCGGCTCGAGCACCCGGACCAGGGGAACGTCGGAAACGACGCCAGCCGTCTGCCGGAAGGACTGCGAGCGGCCGGTGAGCACGATTCGATCGGTGAAAACTTCGTCGAGCTCGCGGATCGCGGACGCCGGTCCCGACACGAGCGCCGTCGGCGGCTCGATGCGAAGTGATTCTTCCGAATAGCCGAACCCCTCGCGCAGTTGCCCGACGAAGAACGGGCGGATCGGAACGTTCTTGTTCCGGCGCGATTCCATCCGGAACGACACGGAGGCCGGCTCGAGCGAGATGACCTCGACGTTCGGCGGCACGTTGAGCGCCTGCGGCCGGATGAGCGCGCGCAGCGTGCCGGGCTTCGCGTCGCGCATGTCGAGAGTGATCTCGAGGTTCTGCGAAGAGAGCGACCGGAGTGCCTTGAGCGGCCCGCGGAGCCGCACGCTGAGCGATTCCTCGACCGGCTCCATCACGATCACGTCACGCGGCACGCCGACCAGCGCGATGGGCACTTCGTAGGAACGCTCGAGCAGCTGCTCGCGCCTCTCCGACGTCACGCCGAACCAGATCATGATCGCCGCGACCAGCGCGACGATGCGAAGCCCGGTGCCGCGGAAGATGCGTTCGAGGCTCATCGGCCGTTCGTCCCTTCGACCCCGAGCTCGGCGCGCAGCAACCCCTCGAGCGCCTCGGGCGTGAGGTTCGCGCGGAGCGCGCCGCCCACGGCCACGCTGATCGACTTGTTCTCTTCCGACACGATCACGACGACGGCGTCGGTCTCCTCCGCGAGCCCGAGCGCCGCCCTGTGGCGCGTGCCCATGTCGGCCGCGAGCTGATCGCCCGAACTCAGGGGAAGCACTGCGCTTGCAGCAACGATCCGGTCGCCACGCACGATGGCCGCGCCGTCGTGCATCGGCGCACCGGGCGAGAAGATGCTCACCAGGAGCTCTGGCGAGAGCTGCGCGTCGAGCGGCCGGCCGCGTTCGATCCACTCGCGCAACCCCTCGGTCCGCTCGATGACGATCAGCGCGCCCCAGCTCCGCGAGGCGAGGTCGCGCGTCGCATCGACGATCTTCGTGACGCGCGAGCCGCTCTCGGGGGGCGACATGAATCGAAGCAGTGGCGTGCGGCCGAATGCTGCGAGCGCCTGCCGGATCTCCTGCTGGAAGAGCACGATCACCGCGAACGGAAAGTAGAAGAGGACGGCCGCGAAGACGCGCTCGGTCGCGATCAGCCCCACGACGCGCGCCAGGTAGTAAGCACCCGCGAGAAGCACGATGCCGACCGACATCTGCATCGCCTTCGTGCCGCGGATGACGTAGAGCGCCGTGTAGATCAGGAACGCGACGATGGCGATATCGATTGCGTCGAGCCATCCGAGCTGCAGCGCG
>JAMPYE010000285.1 GCA_023700825.1 Thermoanaerobaculia bacterium
GAACGCGAACAGGTAGCTCGATCCCATGATGAGGATGAGCATCATCGCGAGGAAGAGATTGAGGTAGGCGAAGTAACGGAAGTAGCCCTCTTCCGCGTGCATGTAGCCGACCGAGTAGAGGTGGATGAGGGAGCCGACCCAGGTGACGACCAGCAGCATGACGATCGAGAGGGGGTCGAGCTGGAAGGCGATGTCCGTGCCCATGCCGCCGGAGAGAAACCACTGATAGACGACGTCGACGTGGCGCTCGCCGTGGTGGTAGGTGTTGACGTACTCATACGTCGCGATCGTGCCGAGAATGGCCGAGGCGAAGGCGAGGCCGACGCCGACGATCGAGACGAAGGTCTTGCCGAGCCGCCTCCCGAAGAGGCCGTTCAGCAGGAACCCCAGGAACGGCATCAGGGGAATCAGTGCCAGATTGTCGAGCATGCCTGTCAGTCTCCCGGGCCGCCGCTGCCGGCCCGCGGGGATCGTGTCGTGCCGGGCGCGTCGCGCGCCGCCCTGCCGGCCTGATCCCCCGAATGTCACAGCTCCCGCCCCGGGGGCGGGGATTCGTTACCAGTGCATCAGGTTGGCCTCGTCGACGTCGATCGTCTCGCGATGGCGATAGAGAGCGATGAAGATGGCGAGGCCGACCGCCGCTTCCGCGGCGGCTACGGCCATGATGAAGAAGACCCACATCAGGCCGTGAAGCGAGCCGAGCTCGCGGGCGTACGCGATGAACGTGAGGTTCACCGCGTTGACCATGAGCTCGATCGACATGAAGATCGTGATGCCGTTGCGGCGCGTGAGCACGCCGAGAACGCCGAGCGAAAAGAGGATCGCGCCGAGGACGAGGAACCAGCTGGTCGGAATCATCGCGCCCCCCCGTCCTTCGCGATCGCGCTGGTGCGCTGCGAGAGGATGAGCGCGCCGACGATCGCGGCGAGCAGCAGGATCGAGACCGCCTCGAACGGGAAGATGTACGCCTCGAACATCGTCACGCCGATGGCTCGCGCGTCGGCGACGAACACCGCCGGACCGCCGGTGTGAATCACCGCCGCCTTGAGGATGTAATAGATGAGGGTGATGGCGAATCCCGCGGCCCCCGTGATGCCGAGAAACTGCTGCACCGGGCGCGAGATCGGCTCGTCGGTCTGCGCGAGGTTCAGCAGCATGATCACGAAGAGGAAAAGCACCATGATCGCGCCCGCGTAGACGATCACCTGCAGCGCCGCCATGAAGGGGGCGTCGAGCAGCACGTACATCACCGCGAGCGCGAAAAAGGAGACGACGAGCGACAGTGCGCTCACGATCGGATTGCGGTGGATCACGACGATCGCCGAGAAGATCACCGCGATGGCCGCGAAGGTGAAGAAGATCAGATACTCGAACATCAGATCCACCCCAGCGGAATCAGGATTGCCACGATCACGATGTTGAGGAGCGCGAGCGGCAGGAAGACCTTCCAGCCGAGCTTCATCAGCAGGTCGTACTTGAGGCGAGGCACCGTCCAGCGCACCCAGACGAAGACGAAGAGGAAGAACGAGGTCTTCAGGATGAAGGACGCGAACGACGCCAGGAAGCCGACGAAGTTCGCCGGCTCGTTCCAGTAGGGGATATCCCACCCGCCGAGGAAGAGCGTCGCGATGAGCGCCGAGATCGTTCCCATGGCCATGTACTCCGCCATGAAGAAGAGAGCGAACTTCATCGACGAGTACTCGGTGTGGAAGCCGGCGACGATCTCGGCCTCCGCTTCCGCGAAGTCGAACGGAAGGCGGTTGGTCTCGGCGAAGGCCGCGACCCAGAAGATGATGAAGCCGATGAACATCGGGAAGATGTTCCACGCGGGGAGCGGGATCGTGTCGAAGAGGACGAACGTGCCGCTCTGGCGGTAGACGATGTCGGTGAGGCGGAGCGTGCCGGCGCCGAGAAGCACACCGACGGCCGCGAGCGTCAGCGCGAGCTCGTACGAGATCATCTGCGCCGACGCGCGGATCGCGCCGATCATCGAGTACTTGTTCGCCGACGCCCATCCCGCCGTCGCCATGCCGTAGACGCCGAGCGAGGAGAGCGCGAAGAACAGGAGGATTCCGACGCTGACGTCGGCGATGATCGGCTCGAAATGGCGGCCGGCGAATCCGAACGGAATCTCGACCGGGCCGGCCGAACGGAACCAGAAGAAGATTCCGAGCAGCAGGGGAACCGTCGCGAAGAGCCCGACCGCAACGAGGCGGCCGATCCACTGGTTGACCCGGGTCGCGCCGGCAATCGCACCGAAGTGCGACGTCACGCGAAGGGCGATGATGCCGAGAACAAGGTGCGCGACCGCGCCGCCGACGAGTATCGCGCCGATCAGACCGCTGTATTCGATCACCTCGGGAATCACGAAGCCGCGCGCGAACGGGATCACCGCGCAGGTCGTCACCGCCGGAATCAACCCGAACATCGGCGCGAGCGTGTAGAGAACCTTGTGCGCCTGTGCCGGAACGAGATCTTCCTTGAGGATGAACTTGGCCGCGTCGGCCATCGCCTGCATCAGGCCCAGGGGGCCGATGCGGTTCGGTCCGGGACGGTCCTGAATCAGGGCGCTGCCGCGCCGCTCGACCCAGACCCACACCGGAGTGACGCTCAGCACGAGACCGAGAACGATCCCGATCTTGATGAGACTGAGGATGATGTCGGGAGTGTCGAAGCTCATCGTGATCCTCGAGGGCTAGCTGCCCTGCGGAGCCCCCGTGACGCCGAACTGCTCGATGGTGCTCCAGTCGAGCGAGCGGAGAGCAGGGGTCTTCGAGACCATCTGGTCGAAGAGCTCCTCGACCTCGGAGAATGCAAACGACTGTTCCTCGGGCGCGAGCGCGAGGCCGATGCGGCGGAAGATCTCCCACTCGGGGAGTGCCTCGCCCTTGGGCAGCGAGCCCGCCACGATTCTCTGCAGGCGCCCCTGAACGTTCGTGAACGTGCCCGACTTCTCCGCGAAGATCGTCGTCGGAAGGACGACGTCGGCGACGTCGGCGAGGGGGTGGTTCTCCCAGGCGAGAACGACGAGGAACTTCGCCTTGCGGAGATTCGCGACGACCTCGGGGCTCTTGGCGCGGGCGCTGAAGGAAGCCTCGGTGACGACGAGCACGTCGATTCCGTCGGCGCCCTTCGTCATCAGATCCTCGGCGGTGCGACCGCCTGCCGGAGTGACTCCGGCGGCGCGGACGCCACGGAAGTTAGGTCCGGCCTGTGTCCCTTCGAGCCACGCCGTCCGGGACTTCATGCGGATCGGGGCGACCGGATCGACGACCACGTCGGCGCTCCTGCTGCCGAGGCGATCGACGAAGAGCTGCTTGAGAAGCCACGCGTCCTCGTTCGTCAGCTGGGAGGAGGCGATGACCGCGATCTTGTCGCCCTGGGCGGCACCGAGCTTGCCCGCGACCTCGTCGATCGCTTCCGACCAGCCGGCGACCGACTGGTAATCGTCGCGCATCACGCGCGGCACGACGACGCGGTCGGTCTCGAAGCGCTCGTGCGAGAAGCGGCCGAAGTCGCAGAGCCAGTAATCGTTGACCTCGGGGTTCACGCGCGGCTTGTATCGATAGATCTTGCCGCTGCGGTGCTCGATGAAGATGTTGCAGCCGACGTCGCAGCCGTTGCAGACCGATTCGGTCGACTCGAGGTTCCAGACGCGCGACTCGAAGCGGAACTCGCGGGCCGTGAGCGCGCCGGTGGGGCAGACGTCGGTCACGCAGGCGCTCATCCAGTTGTCGATCGGGCGGCCTGGGAAGACTCCGACCTCGGTCGCTGCGCCGCGCTTGATGAACGCGAGCTCGCCCGTGCCGGTGATCTCCTCGCAGAAGCGGATGCAGCGCGTGCAGTGGATGCAGCGATTCATGTTCTGCATCACGTGCGGGCCGATCGGCGTGCGATCCATGCCGGGATAGGTGCGTTTCACCTCGCCGTAGCGGGAAGTGACGGCACCGTAATTAAAGGAGTAGTCCTGCAGGGGGCACTCGCCGGCTTTGTCGCAGATCGGACAGTCGAGCGGGTGGTTGATCAGCAGGAACTCCATCTGCCCCTTGCGCGCCTTGTCGACCTTCTCGCTGTGAACGAAGATCTTCATGCCGTCACGCACCGGCGTGGCGCAGCCGGCCTGCAGCTTCGGCATGCCGTCGACTTCGACGAGGCACATGCGGCACTGGCCCACGACACTCAGTGCGGGGTGGTAGCAGAAGTGAGGAACGTGGACGTCGGCCGCTTTCGCAGCCTCGACGACATTGATCCCGTCGGGGACTTCAACCTCGATTCCGTCGATGGTGACTTTGGCCATGTGTGGTAAAAGATGTGAGGTTTTTCGCGATCGGGACGGCGGCGCCGTCCAGCCGTGAGAGCGTTCACGAGCGGGTGGAGAATAACCGTTTGGCAGCACATCGTCAAACGCTTTGCAGCGACTCCATCGCCTCGTGAAATCACATTCCACCGCTCTCTCATCCGCGAATTCGAAAGGAGCAACGTGAAGCGCATCGCAGTGTGGTCCGTGGTAGGTCTCTTGCTCGTGGCCGGTGCATGGTTTGCCGGCAAGTCCGGGCTCGGAAAGAGCCCCGAGGCGAGCGTCTCGGCGCCCGTCGAAGTGAATAAGACGCCCGAACGTCCCGCGGGGGACTTCGTGATCGCCGAGGTGAACGGAGAGAAGGTTTACCACTCCGATTTCGTGATCGCGCTGGAGAGCCTTCCCGCCCAGGCGAAGGCGATCGCGGCGAAGCCGGCCGGCAAGCGGGTGATCACCGAAGAGATCGTGAAGCTGAAACTTCTCAAGCAGGAGGCCGAGAAGATGGGGATCGACAAGGATCCTCAGATCGCCAGCCAGGTGGCGGCGATGCGAGACAACATCCTCGCGGCTTCGGCCCTGGAGAAGATCGTGACCGACACTCCGGCCGACCTCCAGGCCTTCTACGAGAAGTACAAGAACCAGTTCCGCGGCACCCGGCTCCGTCAAATCGTCGTTTCGTACGACGGGGCCCTGATTCCCGCGAAGGCGGGAACGCCGAAGCTCTCGGAAGTGCAGGCGCGCGATAAAGCCGAGGCGATCGCCGTGCGAATCAGGAAGGGCGAGGACTTCGCGGCGATCGCGCGCGCGGAGTCGGACGACGCTCAGAGCGCCGAGCGTGCGGGAGATCTCGGGCTCATCCGGCCCGGCCAGCTCGGCTCGAGTCTCGAGGCTCCGATCGACAAGCTTGCGGTCAACGAGGTGAGCGCGCCGGTCCGCAGCCCTTACGGGTTTCATGTCTTCCAGGTCACCGGTCGCGAGGTTTCGACGTTTGACCAGATCAAGCCGGCGCTCGAGCAGCAGGGAATGAACCTGCGCGCGCAGATCGTCGTCAACGCGGTGAAGGAGAACGCGAAGATCGAACTGAACGAGGACTTCTTCGAGGGTAAGGTCCAGTAGCAGTTCGTCTCGCCGAAGTTAGCGCGGGGGCACGGCATGCCGGGCCCCCGTGTCATTTTGGAAGTCCGCGATCGAGTTGACAGCCAAAGACGAGGTGTGACACTACCCGCACATGAGCAGCCGAATCCTCGTGGTGGAAGACAACGAGATGAACATGCAACTCTTCGAGTACCTGCTCGAAGAGAGCGGGTTCGAGATCGTGAAGGCGACGTCGGGAGAAGAGGCGCTCCGCCTCGCGGGTGAGGCAAATCCCGATCTCATCCTGATGGACATTCACCTTCCGGGGATGGACGGGCTCAGCGTGGTCCGCGAGCTCAAGTCGGGTGGAAGGCTGACCGGCGTGCCAATTCTGGCACTGACTGCCCACGCGATGCGTGGCGACCGTGACCGCTTCCTCCAGGCAGGATGTGACGGCTACATCTCGAAGCCGATCGACGTGAAGACCTTCATCCCGTCGATTCAGAAGTTCCTCACCGGCGGCGCAGAGTAACGGCCTGCAGGCAAGGCGTCGCGCCCTGCCCAAGCCACCTCGAGCGACGTTCTCCGATCGAACGCGAAGGCGGGAAGCCTTCGCTACGGGGTGGCGCCACCTCGTTTCCGCCCTCAGTCCTTGTCTTTCTTCCCGATCGATCCCGTGAAGAACGAGATCACGCTCAGCA
>JAMPYE010000286.1 GCA_023700825.1 Thermoanaerobaculia bacterium
GCCGTCTGGCCTGCCGCTTGGCCTGCCTGCTCATCGCCTCTCGCCTCTCGCCTTCTCGCCTTCTGTCTCCATAAACAATCGAGGCGGCTTGCGCCGCCTCGTGGATACGATGAATTGTCTGGTTCGCGACTACGGTCGCGCCGTCGAGAGGGGGACGAGAGGATCTTCGTCCTGGTCGTTCTCCGTGATAATGACGGCACCGACGGCGGCGCCGCCGGCCATCACGAGCGCCGACTTCTTCCAGGCGATCGGGCAGAGCAGGTCGTCACCGTTGCGCGCGAGCTTCTCGCGGCACTCTTCGTTCGGCATCATCTCGCCCTGCGCGTTCACGAGGGCGACGATGCCGCCACAGCGGAAGCCGGGAGGAATCGCCTTCTGGTCGGGCTTCGTGTAGCCGATGACGAGGTTGCGCGCGATCTGCTTTTCTTCCTCGGTCAGCTCCGGCGCAGCACAGCCGGTGCGAACTTCGACCTTGAAGCCCTCCGTCGCGACGCGACGCCCCGAGGCGTCGATCGCCTCGATGCGGTAGTTGACCTTCTCGACGCCTTCGAGCGCGACCGGGATGTAGCCCCAGTAGCTTCCCGCGTTGCCGTTCGACGGGCGCATCGTCGTGTAGTAGTCCTCGCTCAGCCCGTCGGCGTTGAAGTAGAGGACGACCTGGTCGACGCGCTCCGTTCCCGTGACTTCGGCGACGATCTTCATGCTTCTGCAACGGTCGGGAAAGCAGCCGGGAGGCGTGTGCGTCACGCTCGAGCCCTGCGCTCCCGCCGTGGCGGGAATCGTCGCGAGAATCAGTGCGGCGAATAGGTGTTTCAGATCGGTCATCCTCGCTCCTGGTGAGGTGGGGGCAAGCCGAGAGTAGCGTTGCGAGCCCGGTTCGTCAATCTACAACAACGTCGCGCGGAGGGTCGGGCTACCGAAGGATAGGTCCCTGGGGGATTTCGGATTTCGGATTTCGGATTTGCTTCGCTTCACGAAGGTTGGTGCAGGCGCGCCGGTGAGCGCGAACACCGCGGACTGAAGAGCTCATCCGTACTACCCTGCGGGATCCCTCCTCCCTCGCCCGCTTCGCGGGACTCGGTCGTCGGGATGACAACGCTGCGGCGAGCTCTACGACGGGTGGGCTCGAGCAGCGCGACTCATCCGGGAAGCGAAGCAAATCCGAAATCCGAAATCCGAAATCCGCAATCCCCGACCCTACTCCTCTCCGAGGATCGCCTTCATGTAGTGATCGACGAAGGGGCTCGGGGCGAGGCGCGGGGCGGCTTCGGCCATGAGCGGCTTGGCCTCCGCGACGCGGCCGGTCTCGAAGAGGGCGATGGCCGCGTAGAAGCGGTAGCGATCCTCGGCGGCCCGGAACGGCTCGACCATCGAAATCTGCGACACTCCGGTCCGCCAGTCGCGCGCGAGGCACGAGGCCTCGAGCATGGCGAGACGCAGTTCGCGGCTCTCGGGGGTTCTCCTCAGCTCGTCGCGCAGCAGTTTCTGTGCATCCACCGGCTCATTCGCGGCGAGCCGCTTCTTCGCGGCCATGAGCGCGGCGCTGACGCGGTCCTGCGCCCCGGTGAAGCTCCCGGTCGATGTCTTCACGGGAGCCTCGATCACCTCGGGAGCGGCCGCGGCCGGGGTCGACGGCGGCGGCGCATCCGCGGACTCCTGTGCCGAGGGCTCGGCCGCTGCCGGGGCCTCGTCCGCTGCCGGCGCGTCGGTCGGCTCCGGCGGCGCGGACTGCGCCGCGGCGCTCGACGCCGTTCTCGCGCGCCAGCTCTCCATCGCCGAAGCGACGTCGGCGCGCTGGAGGTCGGCCTCGCCGATCCGCGTCGCGAGCGCGTCGGCCTGCTCGTCGTTCTTCGTCCGGGTGAAGACGACGAAGGCGTCTGCGACGATGCCGGGAATCTCGGACCAGGCCGCGTCGGGCATCGCGCGCAGCTCCTTGATCGCCTCGCCGTCCGCCTTGCGCGCGGTGAAGATGGCGAGCCTCATCGCGTGCGCCTCCGCGGAGCTCGCGTCGGCGCGCAGCGCCTTGTCGGTCCATCGGAGGACCGCCTTCTGGTCTCCCCGCTCGCGCGCCCCGCGCGCGAGCTCGAGAGGCCACTCGGGATTCGAGGGCTCCGAGGACGCCTTGCCCTCGAGATAGCGGCGCCGCTGATCGGGCGTCATCTCCTCGGTGGCACGCACGGCGGACGACACGAGGGTCGCGAGCGACGGGACGGAGACGATCGATTCCTTCGGCAGGCTTGCAGTCAGGATCTTCTCGAACGCGGCGCGCTCGTCGGCACTGAGGGCGGCCTTCGCGTAGGAGGGAAATTGCCGCTCCACCGTGATGAAGCGAGTGAGGGTCTTCTGCAGCTCTTCCTTCCGCCCCGCGGCCGATTCGGCGAGGGCGAGGCGCACGAGCCCTTCGGAGAGGAGCGTGGTGCGGTCGAGCAGACCGAAATTGGCGATCCGGTAGTAGTCGATCGCCTCGACGAGCCTGCCGGCGCGATGCGCCTCCGCGCCGAGCCGGAGCTGCGTCTCGTAGAAGTCGGCGCCGGAGGCGGAAAACGCCCCTATCATGAGCAGCGTCAGAAGGGCGGCCGCTTTCGTTTGAAGTCTAGTCCTCCATTCATCCTCGAGAATTTCGGCATCGAGCGGTCTAAACCGCTCGAATCGGCTGCGTTCTTCCTGCTGCTCGTATTCCTTGTAACGGCGCCGTTCCAATGGGGAGCGGTCCTGCCGGGCGGGAAGTTGACGATCGAGCTTTTCGCCTTTGCGATCGCGTCAATGATACTCGTCTCGCGCGCGCCGCTGCGCGCGCTGAGGGCAGTCGCGGTGCCTCTCGCGGCGCTGGCGCTCCTCGCGCTGCTCGGCGCGGCGCAACTGCTGCCGCTGGGGGCGGCGGCGATCGACGCGGTCGCGCCGTTCAGCGGCGACGTGTACGACGAGACGAACGCGGTGCTCGCGGCGTGGGGGCGCGCGCCGGTCGTCGCGCGGATCAGCATCGCCCCGTACGAGACGAAGAGCGCAGCGCTGCTCGTCGCGTCGTACGCCGCGCTGCTCGCGTCGTCGGTGGTGCTCCTGCAGTCGCGGCGCAGGCGGCGCGTCTTCGTGGGCGTGGTGATGCTCAACGCGATCGCGCACTCGATGTGGGCCACGGCGTCGTTCGGCCCGCGGGAGTCGGGACGCATCTCCGGGCCGTTCGTCAACCCGAACCATTTCGCAGGCTGGCTCGAGATCGCGCTCGGCCTGGGGTTCGCACTGCTCTGGCGCGAGGTGCTGCACAACCGCGAGCGCGGCCGCGGGGCGAAGGACCGCGCGGAGAAGATCGAGCGGCGGATGATGCCGGTCTCCGCGGCGATCCTCGCGTGGGGCGTCGTCGCGATCGGCATCGGCCTGACGAAGTCGCGCGGCGGGATCGCGGCAGCGGTGGCGGCGACGTTTCTGGTCGCGCTGATCGCGCTGATGCACCAGAACCTGCAGCGAAGGGCGCGCTTGGCGGTGGCGATCGGCGCGGGGCTGCTGGCCGCGGTGGCGCTCACGGCGCTCGTGGCGCGCGACGAGCCGGTGATCCGCTTCCTCGAGTCGGACCCGCGGGAGATCGGCGCCGACACGCGCGTCACGCTCTGGCGCACGTCGCTCGACGCGTGGCGGCTCTCTCCACACACCGGCACGGGGCTCGGCACCTTCCGCGAGGCATACCGTCACGTGCAGCCGCGCGAGCTGAAAGCGCTCGTGGAGCAGGCCCACAGCGACCCGCTCCAGCTGCTGGTCACGGCGGGATGGATCGGCTTCGCGCTCGGCGCGATCGCGGCGATCTCGACGCTCGTGATCCTGGTGCGGCGCTGGAAGTCGCAGCCGCATCGCGAGGAGGGCGCGTTCGCGCTGGGCGGGCTCTGCGCCATCGCCTGCCTGCTCCTCCACGGCCTCGTCGAGTTCAACTTCTCGATTCCCGCGATCCCCGCGACCCTCGCCTGCGTCACCGGCATGGCGATCGCGGCGGCGATGTACGGAGCGGAGGCGGAAGGCGAGAGGCGAGAGGCGATCGGCAGACAGGAGTAGGTCGGGCAATGCGCACCCGCTGTCATCCCGATCCCGCGAAGCGGGTGAGCCGGGATCTCGCAGGGTAGTACGCACGCACCGACGGGCGCGTACGACGCGGGCCGAGGAGATCATGCGTACTACCCTGCGGGATCCCTCCTCCGTCGCCCGCTTCGCGTGGCTCGGTCGTCGGGATGACAAGCGCGATCCGAGATCGCCTTTACCGCACCGCGGACTCGCCTAACACGATCTTCCCTCCGGCTTCGGCGCGCACGGCGAGGGCGCGGCGGCCGGAGAGGGACTCGAGGGGGACGGGGATCGTCGTAGGGCCGCGCACGACGACGCTTCCCGACCGGCCTCCGTCCCAGCCCCACGAGACGAGCGCCGGCTCCGCGGCGCCGACCGCGACGTCGACGACGGCGCGCGACCGCGTCGTCGGATCGACGCAGAGCGCGAGCGTTCCCGCGCCGCTCCAGGCGGAGGCGGGGATCGGCTGCGGGGTCATCGACGCGATGCGGCGCGAGAGCGCTTCGCGGGCCGCGGGGTCGGGAGCGGCGTCGCGCGCCGCGAGCAGCGGGCCGCACTCGTCCCGCGCCCCGGGCGCGAGCTCGTCGAGGATCTTCCGCGCGCGCTCCGCGTCACCGCGCCGGAGAAAGGCGCGCGCGATCTCGACGATCGCAGGCGTCCACTCGAAGCCGCCGCGGCTCTGCGACGCGAAGAGGAGCTCCTGCGCGGCGAACGGGTCGTCGCCGAGGGCGAGCGCGCGCGCGGCGACGGGCTCGGGGACTCCCGAGAGGCTTCCGGCAAGGCGCGCGAGCACGGCTCCGTCGACGCCCGCCTCCCTCCCGTCGAGGAAGTAGCGGAGCAGCCTCGCGCGAGGGTCGTTAGGCCACGCGCCGCGGCGCATCGGTGGCCAGAGCGCGGCGACGCGCGACGCTTCGCGCCGCCCCTGCGGCGTGTCGAGCTCCTCGAGGCTGTAGGCCGAGACCCAGGCGGGAACAGCGAGCTGCAGGCCGTAGCGATCGCCGCGCCGCGCGAGCGTCTCGATGCGCTCGAGGTCCGCGGCGCGCGACGCCGCGACGACCGAGTCGAGCCGGGCGCGGATCGACGACGCGGCGCCGGCGTTCCGCTCGCGCAGCTCGCGCGCCATCGCCACGCGAAGGACGGTCGCGTCGTCGGGCAGAAGGCCGATCGCCGTCTCGCTCCCCTCGAGCGCCACGACCGCGCCGTAGCTCCGCTCCACGAAGCGCGCGCTTCGCATCGCGGCGCGGAGCGCGTCCTGCGGC
Organism: Thermoanaerobaculia bacterium; assembly: GCA_023700825.1. GTDB lineage: Bacteria > Acidobacteriota > Thermoanaerobaculia > Gp7-AA8 > Gp7-AA8 > JACPDH01. Next base: position 5,304 of record JAMPYE010000286.1, read on the forward strand.
GCCTGTCTCGTGTCCGCGCGCCCGATGATCTCGAGGTAGCCGCCACCGAGAAAGGCGCGGATCGCGTGGTTGCCGGGCGCGAGGGCGCAGGCCAGAAGCGCCGGGACCTCCCAGCGATCGACGTCGCGAACGACGGCCGCGGGCGACTCGCGCCGGCTCTTCGTGTAGACGAGCTGCGCGAGCATCGAGTGGTGGAACGCCCAGCCGGGACGCAGCTCGACGGCGCGCAGCGCGAGCTCGATCGCCGCGTCGATCTCGCCGCCGGTCGCGGCGACGGAACGTACCCAGGCGGCGCGCGTCGCGGGATCCAGATCCTTCATTCGCACGCTGCCGTAGACATCCTCGAGAGTCATCGACGCGGCGATCACCGCGCCGAGATCGGCCTGGGGCTGCAGCCGGAGCGTCGCGACGTCGTCAGCCCGCCTGAGGTCGAGCTCGAAGCGGTCGACGAACGCTTCGATCGGCGTACGCTCGCGCCGGTCCGCGCGGTACGCGAGCCACGACGCCGCGAGCAGCGCGAGGGCGAAAAGGACGAGGGCGATGTCACGGAGGAGGCGCATGGGTGTTGAGGGATTTCGGATTGCGGATTGCGGATTTGCTTCGCTCGCTGGATGAGTTGCGACTGTCGGCTTTCGTTACTCGTAATAGCTCACGGTGCGGATTTCGGATTTGCAGCGCTGATCGGACCACCCAGGTATCCCGTTCCGTCTCTCGGCGCTGCTTCGGACACCAGACTCCGAATCTCGAATCGCCCGAC
>JAMPYE010000287.1 GCA_023700825.1 Thermoanaerobaculia bacterium
CATACGTCCTCCTAATGAACGAATGTCTACGTGTGATCCCGGAACACGGAGATCGTGATCGCTGAACGCAAGATTCACAGTCAATTTACACAGATTAGCGAAGCATTTAACTCTCAGGGACTTACGAATGCAAGACGTCTGAACGATTTGTTACACCCGGCGGGAAATGAGGGTCCGCAGGCGGTCGCGTGTACGCGAACTCCAGTTCGTCATGCGATCGCACCCGAGGTTGGGCGCGCTGGCCGAACTGGAGCCGTCGTGTCGTGCCGGAGACGTCCGCGCTGTCCCCGGGAACGGCGAATCGAGAGCTCCGATGCGGCATCGCTCCGCCCCTGTTCCGAGCGAAACGGCCTCGCGCTGCCGCGGTCGTCACGCCGCCGCGCCTAACGCATCGCCCTTCGGGCCGTCTCCCCGTCCTCGATTACGCGCAGGGCCTCCCCCGCGAGATCGGCCATCGGCTTTCCCGGGTTCTTCTGCTTCGCAAGGTTCAGCGTGTCCCTCGCCTCGACCGTCCGTCCCTGCCCTGCAACCACGATCGCGAGCTTCACCCAGGCCTCGAGGTTCTGCGGATGGCTCCCGGTCTCGGCGCGGAACGCCGCTTCGGCCTCGGGGATGCGCCCTAACGCGAGCAGCGCCTCGCCGCGCCGGAGCTCCAGGTCGCGGATCGCCGGCATGCGATACGCCGCCACGGTGGATCGCGCGCGGTCGAGGAGTTCGAGCTCCTCGGCGAAGCGCGTCTGTTCGTGACGGACGCCGGCCAGCAGCATCAGCGCCTGCACGCTCGACGGTTCGATTTCGAGGCACGCTCTCGCCTCCGACTCCGCGGCATCGAGCTTACCTTCGGCGAAGGCGATGTTCGCGAGCAGCTCGCGGGCGAAGGCGGGCGCAGCCGGGATGGCCAGCGATGCATGTGCCCTCGCCTCGTCGTACCGCCCTAGCTCGGCGAGAAGCGTCGCCATGGTCAGCGCAACCTGCGCGTTTCCCGGCGAACGCTTCATCTGCTCGCGAAGCGCGCCGAGCGCCTGCTCACGCTTTCCGGCTCTCTGGCAGGCGGCGCCGATCAGGCCCCAGCCGTGGATGAAATCGGGGTTCCGCGCAAGCAGCCGCCGTCCCGTGTCGATCGCCTTCTCGTAGTGGCCCCTCTGCAGGAACGCCGAGCCCTGCCCGACGAGGGTCAGAGCTTCGATCTCGTCCCTCGGATCGGGCAGCTTCCCTTTCGCGTCGACGGGCCCCGAACCCAGATACCCGAGGGCCGCGAGCTTCGCCGCGTCTTCGGGATTCGCAACGCGTGGCGGCTCGAACGGATGCGCCCGGGAGATTGCCGAGAGCTCGTCCCTTCCCTCCGCGACGGTGCGGCGCTGCCCGTCCGCGATGTTGTTTCGCTCGCCGGGATCGGCACGGTAGTCGAAGAGCTCGACCGCGTTTCCTTCGATATGGTGATGCCGGCTTCCGACGAGCGACACGAGCTCGTGCCATCCGTAATGGAGGCGCTGGAAGTACGACTCGCTGTAGATCGTGCGACCTGCATCGAGCGACGCGGAGAAAAGGTCGACTCCGTCCAGGCCCTCGGGCCGCTCGAGACCGACGCGCGCCAGAATCGTCGGCACGATGTCGGCGATCGCCGCCGGTGCGTCGATCACCTCGCCTGCCCGCTCGCCGTTCGGGAGCTTCACGAGCAGCGGGACCTGGATCGCTTCGCGGTAAAGGAACACGCCGTGCTCGAGCTCGCCATGATCTCCGAGCCCCTCGCCGTGATCCGACATCACTACGATGAGCGCGCGATCGTAGAGGCCGCGCGCGCGCAGATCCTCGAGGAAGCGCCCCGTGATCTCGTCGGCGTAGGCGATCTCCCCGTCGTAGGGATCGGCGAAGCGCGCGGCGTAGGGCTCGGGCGGCGCGTAAGGGACGTGCGGCTCGTAGAGATGCAGAAAGCCGAATCGCTCCCCGCCCGCAGGCGTGTCGAGCCATTTCGTGAGCATCGATCGCGTCACGTCACCGTCGCGCGCCCAGGAATTGATGGTCTGCTGCGTCGAGACGCTCATCACGTCGTCGTAAAGATCGAATCCGCGTGCAATGCCCGTGTCGCGGCGCAGCACCGCCGAAGAGACCGCGGCGCCCGTTGCGTACCCGTGTGACTTGAGCATCGCCGCGAGCGTCTGCCGTTCGCTCCCCAGCGTATAGCCGAGGTTGTCCCGCACGCCGTGACGGTAGGGGAGATGCCCCGTCATGAGTGAGGCGTGCGATGGCAGCGTCAGGGGCGAGTGACTGAAGGCGGCACGAAACAGGATTGCGTCCTTGCGGAAGCGATCGATCGCGGGAGTCGAGCCTTTCGAGTAGCCGTAGGCCGGGAGCCGATCGGACCGCAGCGTGTCGATCGAGACGATGAAAACCGGCACCGGTTGCGCGCGTGCGATCTGCTTCCCGTTCTCACCACCGCAGTGGATGAGAAGCAGCGCGAGCGCGCCGAGCGCCACCGCCTGAGCTCTGCTCGGGATCACGACGCTGAGTAACCGAATCGCACGGCTCGTCTATGCCCGCGCCGGCACGACGCGCCCAAAGGGCAGTCGGCCGATCTCCCGTCCGAGGGGCAGGTCAGCGAGCCGCTGCGGCCTTCTGCCGCCACAGCGCGGCGGTTCGCTCGTCGCCCAGCGTGGCGTACGTTTCCGCGGCGACGAGGCTGGCCTGGCGCGTCGGATTCTTCGCTTCCATCTCCGCGAAGAGCGCGTCGACCTGGGAGCCCTTGTCGGCCAGAACGAGGACGACCGCGAGGCTCGAGTACGCGGAAAGATTGTGCGGGTATCCCGCGATCTCCTCGCGGAACGCCTGCTCTGCCTCGCCGACGCGGCCGATCGTCGCCAGAATGTCGCCGCGCGCGAAGTCGAGCTGCTCGACGCGCACGCCCTGCCGCTTCGCGTCGGCGCGAGTGGTCTCGAGGAGCTTGAGCGCATCGTCGACGCGTCCCTTCTTCGCGTATGCCTGCGCGAGGATCACGGCGGAGCGGCCTTTCATTGTCGGGTCCGCCATCGCCGCCTTTGCTTCCGTCTCCGCGAGCGCGAAATCGCCGCGCGCGATTGCAACGCGAGCGAGGAGCGAATGCGCGCCGGCCGGGTTGCTCTCGAGCGCGAGCTTCGCGTGCTCCTCGGCCTCCTCGAGACGGTTCAATCGCAGGAACAACCCTCCCAGCGACAGTGCGATCTCGTAGACGACGACGTTGGAGCTCTTGAGCGCCTGCTTGTAGGCGTCGATCGCCTCGTCGTTCCTCCCCATCTTCTCGAGGTTCCCCGCGAGAAGAGTCCACGCGTCCGCGAACTTCGGGTTCTTCGCGACGACTTGCCTGTAGATCTCGAGGGCTTCGCCCACGCGACCCTCGTCGGTCAGGCGCGTGGCGCGGCGAAGGAGCGCGAACTCCCCGATGTGCGCTTTCGGGTCGGGCAGATCGTCGCCCGTCCCCTGCGTGCTGCCGATGTACCCGAGCGCTGCGAGTTTCTGCGCCTCCTCGGGGCTGATGTTCACCGGCGCGTCGATCTCTTTGCCATAGCCCTCGAGCTCTTTGCGCATCGCCGCGTAGACGCGGCGCTCGTCGGCGAGGATGTTCGTCTTCTCTCGGGGATCCTTCGTATGGTCGTACAACTCGGGCGACGGCGCCTCGATGTACTGGTACTGCGCGTCGGTCAGCGACCTCAGCTCGCTCCATCCCAGGTGAAGGCGCGGATAGAGCGTCTCGCTGTAGACGCTCGCAGCCCGCTCGCCCGCGGGAACGTCGAGAAGCGACCGGCCAGGCAACCCCTCGGGCTGCTTCACTCCGGTCAGGCTCGCGATCGTCGGTGCGACGTCGACCAGCTGCACTACCTCCTTCACCCGCTCGCCGCCACGCGCCCCCTTCGGAAGCTTCACCATGAGGGGAACGTGAATCGCCTCGCGATAGAGAAAGACGCCGTGCTCGTCCTCGCCGTGGTCTCCAAGGCCCTCGCCGTGATCGGAGAGGAGGATGATCACCGCGCGGTCGTAGATTCCCTTCGCCTTCAGAAACTCCACGAAGCGGCCGACGATGTCGTCCGACGCCGCGATCTCGCCGTCGTACGGGTTCGCCGCATAGCGCGTGCCGAACGGCTCGGGAGCAGCGTACGGCGAGTGCGGTTCGAAGAGGTGGAGCATGAAGAAGAAGGGACGATCCGCGCGCGGGCCGATCCAGTTCTTCGCGATCTCCATCGTGGCGGTGCCCGGGCGCTGCAGCGTCCCGAGAGCGACGCCGGCCTCGGTTCCGATGACGTCGTCGTAGAAGTCGAACGCGCCGGAGAGCCCGGTGGCGCCGCGCAGCACGTAGGCGGAAATCGCCGCGCCACTCTCGTAGCCCGCATTCTTCAGCGCGGCGGTGATCGCCGGATGCTTCGTCGCGTCATAGCGATAGCCGATGTTGTTGCGCACGCCGTTCGCCGGCGGAAGCTGGCCGGTCAGGATCGTGACGTGCGCGGGGAGGGTGAGCGGAACGTGCGTGTAGGCGTTCTCGAAAAGGACCGACTCCTTCGCGAGGGCGTCGAGGTGCGGCGTCTGCACTCCCGTGTAGCCGTAGGCGGGCAGGCGGTCGGCGCGCAGCGTGTCGATCGAGATCAGGATCACCGGAGCGCCTTCGTAGCGTTCCGTTCCGGCAGGCGTCTCACCGGTGCAGCGCGAGACGCCGAGGCAGATGGCCGCGATGGCGACGACGGCAATGCCGACACGCGAAACGAGATAGCGGAGCGTCATCCTTTCCTTCTCGCTCGCCCCGCCCATGCGGCAGCAGAACCCTGCCGGCGAAGCCCGTGGAAGGTCTCCGCCGCGAGCGCGTAGCTCGACCTCGACGGGTTCGCCTTCACCATCGCCTCGAAGGTGCGATTGGCCTCGTCCTCGCGCCCCTCGAGCGTGAACAGCACGGCGAGCCTGACGTAGGCCTCGCGGTTGCCGGGATAGAGTCTGATCTCCTCCTGGAACGACTGCTTCGCCTCGGGCAACCTGCCCATGCGCGCGAGCAGGTCACCGCGCGCGAAGTGGTAGCTGGCGTGCGCCTGGAGTCCGAGCGCGGCGCTCTCCGCCTTGACCCCGTCGAGCAGCGCCATCGCGTCGTCGAAGCGTCGCTGGCTCGTCCGGATCTGAGCCATCAGGATCAGCCCGTCGCGTTTCCTCGACGGGTCGTCGATCACGTATTGCACTGCCCGCTCTGCCGACGCGAGATCACGCATGGCTAGGTAGGCCCGCGCGATCGTGAGCCGCGCCGCGCCGGGATGCGACTCGATTGCGAGCTCGGCATGCTTCACCGCCTCATCGAACCGCTGGAGCTTCAGGTAGACGTCCGACATCGACAACGCCGTGCCCGGGGCGAGCATCGGGGCGACCTCGATCGTCTTCTTGTACGCCGCGAGCGCTTCCTCGAGATGCCCCTGCATCTCGTGCGTCTTCCCGAGCTGCGTCCAGCCGTCCGCGAACGAAGGGTTGCGGGCGAGAACCTCGCGCAGCGTCGACACCGACTCGGCGAATCGTCCCTGGTTCGCGAGAGCTGCCGCGCGCCCCACGCCGTTGAGATCGTGGATGCCGTCCTTCGGGTCGGGCAGGTTCGTCGCGTTCGCCGCGGAGCTGACCGAGCCGAGGTAGCCTAACGCGGCGAGCTTCGCGGCTTCCTCGGGATCGACGTTCGTCGACACCTCGAGGCGGCGATCGTGCCCCTCCATCTCCTTTCGCATCGCGGCGTAGACGCGCCGCTGATCGGAGAGGACGTTCGTCTTTTCCTTCGGATCGGCGAGGTAGTCGTAGAGCTCGGGCTTCGGCGCCTCGATGAAATGGTGCTGCGCGTCGACGAGCGACGCGAGGTCGCTCCAGCCGAGGTGGATCCGCGGGTACATCGTCTCGCTGAAGATGCGCCGGTCGGGAGCCCCCCCCTTCGCGACCTTCACGAGAGAGACTCCGTTCACCCCCGCAGGAACCTCGAAGCCCGCGATCTCGGCGATCGTCGGAAGGATGTCGGCGAGCTGCACCGGGGTCTTCAAGCGCGTGCCGGAGAG
>JAMPYE010000288.1 GCA_023700825.1 Thermoanaerobaculia bacterium
GAGGAAGATCCGCGCGTTCTGAAGCGGCGTGCGCCCCGCCGCATCAGGCACCTCGGGCGCCCGCAGCGAGCCGACCTTCTTCTCGACTTTCGTCACGGCGAACACCCAGTCACCGCCGGCGCCATGTTCGAAGCGCCGTACGAACGCGAGACGCCCCGAGGCGATGCCCTTCTGCAGCCACGCGCGCACCCTCGCGTCCGTGTCCATGAGCTCGTTGTGGATGACGATGATCCCGCAGCCGGCGCGCTCCAGATCGTCGAACAGATTCTCGGGGACGGCTGGCTCCTTCATCGCCTCCCTGATCCGCGAATGCAGCTTCGTCGGGTAGCCGGAGATTCCGTTGAGGATCGGCTTGCGGTGCGAGATCTGCCTGTACAGCGAGATGTACTCGCCCCATCCGTTCTGCTCGATCGGCAGCTCGAGAACGGCGCCGCTCACGGGCGCAGTGGCGAGCCACTGGTGGACCGCCGGCGTTTTCGTGTTGAAGAGGTGCCAGCGGACCGGCGCCGCACGGAGCTCGAGCAGCAGGAGAATCGCCGTCACCGGATAGACGAGCGCCCGACGCTTGTCACTCACCCGGTTCGCGAGCGCCACGACTCCCGCGGCGGCGAGCCCCGCGAGACCGACGTACGCGATCATCGACCATCGCGCCGGCACGCGCAGCGACCGGAACGGCTCGATTTGCGTGAAGAGGAACTGGTGAAAAAACGCGTTCATCCCGAGCGAGCCGATCACGCCGAGGATCGTCCAGAGAACGCAGAGCTGGAGCTCGGGACCGAGTCGCGAGCTTCGGCATCTCGCGGCCAGCGAGCTCGCAGGCCCCGTGCCCCACGCCGTCGGGAAGGCGATCCAGAGCCTGGTGAAGCCCGCGAGCAGAAGAATGACCGCCGGGAGTGCTGCTCTGCGCCACGTCTCGACGGTCGCGTCCTCTCCGCTTCGATCCGCGAAACCGATGCAGGTCGCGATGAAGGCGAGCAGCGCGAGAGCGTCGAGAATCCGCAGCAGTTTGCGGCGGCGATCGTCGTCCATCGCGCTCCCGGGCACCACGGCACACGCACCCGCCGCACCGAGCTCGCCGCGCCGCAGCACGAAGATCGACATCGACGCGAGGAGCAGCACGAGCGCGCCCGGGAAGAGGCAGCGCTCGGCATGGCTCCATGTCGGGTTGCCTCCATAGAACCGGTTGTAGCGGCTCGCGACCATCCAGTCGGAAAACTCGGCGGAGAACGCGGCGGCCTCGCCCGCCCACCGTCGCATCCCGTAGAGCTCGGAGGCAATGCTGTACGGCTGCAGCGCGGCGAAGAGAATTCCGTGCGAGACCGCCAGCGTGACCAGGAGCGGCAGCCAGTAGCGACGATCCAGCGCCCGCCCGCAGATCAGCGCGAGGAGAATCGCACCGAGGCCGATCGCGACGCCGCCGAAGAGAAGCCAGTGGCCGTTCGAGAGGCCGTTGAACATGAGCGCGACGCCGAGCAGCGACGCGCGCTGCCACGACGGGCGCCGGCCGTAGAAGATCAGCGCCGCGAGCGCGAGCGGAAGCCAGGGCGACCAGACATGCTGCAGGTGCGGCAGATGGTCGAAGCGGAACGGGACGAAGGCATAGAAGATGCCGGCGACGATCCCCGCGGCCCTCGAGCCGGTCAGGATCTTCCCCAGCACGTATGCCGCGTAGCCGCTGAAGGCGAATCCCGCGAGCATCGCAATGTTGTAGACCACGAGAGGCTTCACGCCCGCCGCGAGGAGCGGCAGGAAGAAGACCGTGATTCCCAACAGATTCTCGCTGAAGGCGATCGTGTAGCGGAGCGGGTGAAACATCGGCCCGTGCCAGAACTCCGCGCCGGGCGTGGTCATCGCGTGCCACGTCCAGTCCATGATCCACGTGATGAGGAGCGGATCGCCGGGGTCCGAAATCGCCCGTTCCAGATTGGCCGCGAGCGGCCACGTCATCATGAGCGTAAGCGCCACGAACAGGCAGAAGACCGTGAGCTCGACGAGGATCGTCCGGGCGGCGCTCCTCGCCTGAACCGGGCTCTGGGTCTCTTCGCTCACACCGTCTCCTGTCGCTGTCACCCTCACGGAATCACAGGATCCCGTGCTCGGTCGCCACGGCGCGGATTGCGTCGATCGCGCGGTCGAGGTGCTCGCGCTCGTGCGCCGCGCTGATCTGGCAGCGCAGGCGCGCCTGCCCCTGCGGCACGACCGGGTAACCGAAGCCCGAGACGTAGACACCGCGATCGAGCAGCTGCTTCGACATCGCGATCGCCTTCGCCGTGTCGCCGATGATCACCGGGACGATCGGGTGGACGCCCGGACGGATGTTCAACCCCATCGCGGTGAGCTTCGCGCGAAAGTACTTGGTGTTCTCGTGCAGCTTCGTCACCACCGAGCTGTCGCGCTCGAGCACGTCGAACGCGGCGAGCGAGCCCATCACGACCGCGGGAGGCAGGGTGTTGGAGAAGAGGTACGGCCGCGATTTCTGCCGCAGGTACTCGACCAGTGCCGTCGGCCCCGTGGTGAACCCGCCGTGCGATCCGCCCAGAGCCTTGCCCAGCGTCGACGTATACGCGTCGATCTTCCCGAAGACACCGAGCTCCTCGGCGGTGCCGCGTCCCGTCGCGCCGAGCACGCCCGTGCCGTGCGACTCGTCGACGACGAGGAAACCGTCGTGCTTCTTCGCGATCTCCACGAGGCGCGGCAGCGGCGCGAGCGACCCCTCCATTGAGAACACGCCGTCGGTCATGATCAGCTTCCGCCGGACGTCCTTGTTCCCCTCGAGCAGCGCGTCGAGCCCTTCGGCGTCGCGGTTCTTGTAGCGGAGCCTGCGCGCCTTCGACAGGCGGATGCCGTCGATGATCGACGCGTGGTTCAGCTCGTCGGAGAAGATGCCGTCCGGCTCGTCGCAGACGGCCTGGAACAGTCCCTCGTTCGCGTTCCAGCACGAGCCGTAGAGAATCGTGTCCTCGGTGCCGAAGAACGCGGCGATCCGCGCCTCGAGCTTCTTGTGGATGTCCTGCGTGCCGCAGATGAAACGGACCGACGCGAGGCCGTAGCCGTAGTCGCTCTCTGCCTTCTCGGCCGCCTCGACGATCTCGGGGTGGTTCGCCAGGCCAAGGTAGTTGTTCGAGGTGAGCATGACCACCTCGCCCTTGCCCTTGACCTTCACGACCGCGCCCTGCGGCCCTTCGAGCTCGAGCTCCGTCTTGAACGTTCCCGCGGACCGCATCTCCGCGACTTCGGTTGCCAGCTGCTGGACGAGACTCATCGGATCACCCCCGGATCAACGGTAACTGCGGGGGGATCATATGCGCTCGATCAGGCGAAAGGCGAGAGGCGAAAGGCGACGAGCAGGCAGGAAACCGCGCACGCCGGGTGCATTGCGCGTGGCAGCGGTTGGCCCTGGCACGCGCGAGATGGAACGCCTCGCCCGACTTGTACAACTGCGCTGCGAGACGACCGCGCAGCAGGCTGTCCCAACCTCGCTTTTCGCCCTTCGCTCGCCCGCTTTCGCCTCTCGCCTATCGCCTCTCGCCTGCCTCACTACGGCTTCGTGTCGTACGAGAGGTCGCGCCTCGCGCAGCGCTGCTGCTCCATGTCGAAGACGACGCAGGAGTCGATCGGCTGCGAGTAGATGTGGAGGCTCACGGCGGGGCCGCCGTGTTCGGGAGGATTCAGGATGCGGTGGATCGTCTGCGTCTTGTCGACGGTGTTGAGCGCGCTCCACGGGGTGACCGTCTCGGTGTTGACGAGCTCCATCTCGATCTCCGTGGCGCCCGCCACGCAGTCGATGCCGACCACCTGTTGGTTCTCCGGCTTGTTGCAGTGCTTCATCCGGTAGTTCTCGACGACCAGCGTTCCCTCGACGACGACCATCCACCCGAGCTGGCCGTTGTGCGTGTGGAGCGGCGTCACCGTCCCGCTGTTCCAGCAGATCAGCATCAGCTCGATCATCGAATTGCGAAAGATGAGGTTCCGGGTGTGCTTCGCCGGGTTCCAGCTCTTGTGCCGCGCGAGATCCTCGGCCGGGATCCGGTACCGGAGCACGAGGTCGGCGATCGCCTGCTTGGTGATCAGGCCCTTCGAGAGACTCTCGATCTCGCGGACGTATTGCTCCAGGGAGATGGTCTCCCCGAACGGAATGACAGACGTCTGCCCTGCGGAACTCGATTCCATTGTTGATTCTCGCTCGGTTGGATTTCTCAGCAATATAGCGCCCCGCGACGGAGCATTCAATGCGAAGCGCGTTCGTCGGCACACAAACGGGCGACGCCGCGCGTCGCCCCTACGACGACGTCTTCGCGAACGGATGCAGCGCGGGCAGCAGCGCCAGCGCGGCGACGAGGTCGGCGTGCAGATACCGGTCCTGGTCCCAAGGCGCGATCTTCTCGCGGATCGCGGCGTGTGCCCCTTCCACCGGCGCCGACGACCGCAGCGGCCGCCGGAACTCGAGCGCCTGCGCCGCGCACATCGCCTCGATCGCGAGCACGCCGGCGACGTTCTCGACGACTCGCGACAGCTTCCACGCCGCCGTCGGCCCCATCGAGACGTGATCTTCCTTGTTCGCCGAAGTCGGAATGGAGTCGACCGACGCGGGGTGGGACAACGCCTTCGACTCCGATACGAGCGCCGCCGCCGTCACCTGCGCGATCATGAAGCCGCTGTTGAGGCCTCCCTCTTTCACGAGGAACGGAGGCAGCTCCGAGAGCTGCGGATTGACGAGCCGCTCGATCCGCCGCTCGCTGATCGAGGCGAGGTCGACGAGCGCGAGAGTCGCGACGTCGCACGCCATCGCGACCGGCGCGCCGTGGAAATTGCCTCCGGAGACGACCGTCTCGTCTTCGACGAAGATCAGCGGGTTGTCGGTCGCCGAGTTGATCTCGATCGCGATCTTCGACGAGGCGAACTCGACCGCGTCGCGCACCGCGCCGTGTACCTGCGGCACGCAGCGCAGCGAATAGGCGTCCTGCACCCGGCCGCAGTCACGGTGGGAATTGCGGATCTCGCTCCCGGCGAGCAGCTCGCGCATCCGCGCCGCGACGAGCGTCTGCCCGGCGTGCGGCCTCACCGCGTGGATCCGTGCGTCGAACGCGGCGTCGGTTCCGCGCAGCGCGTCGAGAGTCATCGTCGCGAACAGATCCGAGAGGTCGAGCAGCATCCTCGCCCGGTCGAGCGCGAGCGACGCGATCGCACAGATCGCCTGCGTCCCGTTGATCAGCGCCAGCCCTTCCTTCGCCTGGAGCACGACCGGAGCCCGGCCGATCGAGGCCAGCGCCTCCCTTGCCGGCATCGCGCGCCCGGCGAGACGAACCGTTCCCTCGCCGATCAGCGTCGACGCGAGATGCGCGAGCGGCGCGAGGTCGCCCGACGCCCCGACAGAGCCCTGCGAGGGGATCACCGGCGCGAGACCGGCGTTGAGCATCGCCAGCAGGAGCTCGACGACCTCGACGCGCACCCCCGAGCAGCCTTTCGCGAGCGCGTTCGCCCGCAGCAGCATCATCGCGCGCGACACCTCGTCCGGATACGGCTCGCCGAGGCCGGCGCAGTGCGAGAGGATCAACCGGCGCTGCAGCTCGAGCACCTGATCGGGCGGGATCGACACTTCGCTGAAGACGCCGAAACCGGTCGTGATCCCGTAAACCGTCCGCCCCTCGGCCACGAACTTCTCCACGAGCGCGCGCGACGCGCGCATCCGCTCCCGCGCCCCTGCGGTCAACTCCGCCTTCGCCTCACCCCGCGCAGCCGCCACGACGTCATGTAAGCCCAGGCTCTCGCCATCGAGTTGGATCGTGCTCATAGCGGGCGAATCATATTTCGGATTTCGGATTTCGGATTTCGGATTTGCATCGGAAGCGGCAGGTACCTCGGGACCGGCCGCCGCGGGCGTTTCTGACGGCGGGGAGAGCCGTCGGCCGGCACGGTCCCAAGTCAAGCTCCAAATCCGAAATCCGCATTCCGAAATCCGAAATCCCTCCCCCCGTCTGTGCTAGATTTCCCCCGAAATGGCACACAAACAGA
>JAMPYE010000289.1 GCA_023700825.1 Thermoanaerobaculia bacterium
CGGTGAACGAAGGGCGGTTCACGGCCGAGATCGAGCCGATCGTCATCGAGGGCAAGAAAGGGGCGACGACCGTCTCTCAGGACGAGGAGCCGTTTGCCTCGCCCCTCGACAAGATGGGCAAGCTCCGCCCCGCGTTCAAGCCCGACGGCTCGGTCACCGCGGCGAACGCGTCGAAGATCAGCGATGGAGCTGCGGCGCTCGTCGTCAGCTCGGCCGAATGGGCGGAGAAGAACGGCATCAAGCCGCTCGCGCGCATCGTCGCGCATGCGACCATGTCCCAGGAGCCGGAGTGGTTCACGACGGCCCCGGGCGGCGCGATCGCGAAGGTGCTGGCCAAGGCCGGGCTCACGATTGCGGACATCGATCTGGTCGAGGTCAACGAAGCGTTCGCGGCCGTGGCAATGGCGACGATGAAGGACGCGAACATCCCGCACGAAAAAATTAACGTGAATGGTGGCGCTGTCGCCCTCGGCCATCCGATAGGCTCGAGCGGCGCGCGGATCCTCGTCACGCTGCTGTACTCGCTCAAGGCGCGCGGCCTGCGCCGCGGGCTGGTCGCGATCTGCAACGGCGGAGGCGAGGCGACCTCGATGATCGTCGAGCTCGTCTGATTTCCGTGAATCTCGTGCGGCAGTGCGGCGTTGCGAGGTCGCCCGGCCGCACCGACGTTCTACACTTCGACAAACGCAGTCCGGCATCGGGCATCGTGCCCCGGGGGTGACGCTCGTGATCAACAAGGTTGTGGCGTCCGCAGACGAGGCGATTCGCGACATTCGCGACGACATGACGCTCGTCGTGGGCGGTTTCGGTCTCTGCGGCATTCCGGAGAACCTCATCGAGGCTCTCGTTCGAAAGGGCGTTCGGGGCCTCACGTGCGTCTCGAACAACGCCGGAGTCGACGACTGGGGCCTCGGGCTACTGCTCCGGACGCGTCAGGTGAGGAAGATGGTTTCCTCCTACGTCGGCGAGAATGCGGAGTTCGAGCGGCAGTACCTTTCCGGCGAGCTCGAGGTCGAGTTCGCGCCGCAGGGGACGCTCGCCGAGCGGATGCGCGCGGGCGGTGCCGGAATCCCCGCCTTCTTCACTCCCGCAGGTTATGGAACGGCCATCGCAGAGGGGAAGGAAACGCGAGAATTCGACGGCAGGCACTACATCATGGAGCGAGGCATCGTCGGCGATTTCTCCCTCGTCGCCGCCTGGAAAGGCGACCGCCTCGGCAACTTGATCTACCGCAAAACCGCACGGAACTTCAATCCGATGGCGGCGACGGCGGGCCGCATCTGCGTCGCCGAGGTCGAAGAGCTGGTCGAGGTAGGCGAGCTCGATCCGGATCACATCCACACTCCGGGAGTCTTCGTGCATCGCGTGGTCGTCGCTCCGCGCGTCAAGCGCATCGAGCAGCGCACGGTGCGGAAAGGTTAGGGGACGACGATGCCACTCACACGCGACCAGATCGTCAAGCGCGCCGCTCAGGAGCTGCGCGACGGCTACTTCGTGAACCTCGGCATCGGGATGCCGACACTCGTGGCAAACATGATTCCTCCAGGTATGGAGGTCATCCTCCAGTCGGAAAACGGCATCCTCGGCCTCGGCCCCTTCCCGGACGAGGCACACGTCGACGCGGACCTGATCAACGCGGGCAAGCAGACGGTCACTGTTCTGCCCGGCGCTTCGTTCTTCTCGTCGGCCGAGTCGTTCGCCATGATCCGCGGGGGGAAGATCGACCTGTCGATCCTCGGGGCAATGCAGGTCTCGGAGACGGGCGACATTGCCAACTGGATGATTCCGGGACAGATGGTCAAGGGGATGGGCGGCGCGATGGATCTCGTCGCGTCCGCCAAACGGCTCATCGTCACGATGGAGCACGTTTCGAAGAAGGGCGAAAAGAAGATCCTGAAGTCCTGCTCGCTGCCGCTCACGGGCGTCGGCTGCGTCGATCGCATCATCACGGACTACTGCGTGATCGACGTGATCGACCGTGGACTGAAGCTCGTCGAGCTCGCGCCCGGGGTGAGCATCGACGAGGTCCAGTCCATGACGGAGCCCGCCCTGATCGTCGACGGAGAGATTGGAGTGATCTCGACGTAGGTGGCCAGCGGATTCAGCAGGCGGGACTTCGTCGCATCGATGGTGCTTGCCGCGATGCTGGTGGGCACGTTCCAGCAACACTACGTACGCTCGCTGTGGACGGACGCCCATCGCGCTCGCGGTTTCTTCACGGGTCTCCCCTTCAGGAAGGCGCCGGGGCTGCGCCAGTTTGCCGTCCAGGTTGAGGCGAGGACTTCGCCCGGCGACACGATCGCCTTCTGGGGGCCCGGGCGAGGATGGGGAGAGGGGTATGGGTACGTGTTCATGCGCATCGCCTACCTCCTCCCCGATCGCCGGTTCCTCGCTCTCGTGGACCGACAGGATCGGCTTCATCCGGAGAACCTCGAGGCCGCCACGTGGATCGTCGCGTGGCAGGATGAACCCACGGTGCCCGGCTTCCAGCCCGTCTGGCGTGGCGAGGGTGGCGCGCTCTGGAGGAGGAGCCCGTGATCGTTCTCGCTGTGATGCTCGCAATCGTGTGCGGCTTTGCGGCGGTGCGATGGGTACATCCCGGGGTACGGGGTGAAACGCTCGTCGGTGAAGCGATCCTCGTCGGACTTGCAGTTCCGGCGATCGGGCTCGCGCTCGCCGCGTTCGTCGGTGTGAAATGGAGCGTGGGCGCCGTTCTGGTCGCGTCGACGCTCATCTCGGCCGGTGTTGCATTTCTTCCGTCGCGCGACCGCAAGAGCGTCCACGTGGCAGAACGGCCGCCAGCGGGCACGTCGACATCGCTGGCGCGTTGCATCGACGCTCTTTCGCTAGTGTGTCTGCTCGGTTACGCGAGGTTTGCCTGGTTCGCCGCAGGCGCGGAGAACGACTTCATCGGAATCTGGGGAGTGAAGGCGCGCGTGTTCCTTGCCAGAGGCGGAATCGACTGGGACTTCCTTGCGGCCGCAGGCAACGACTATGCCCACCCCGACTATCCGATTCTTCTCCCGCAGATTTTCTCGTGGGTTTCTCTGATCACGGGGGAGTGGAACGAAGCTTCTCTCGGCCTGCTGTATCCCGCGATGGGATTTGCCGTGCTTCTTCTGGCTCGGTCGGGACTCCGGCACGAGACGTCTTCGGAGCTCCTGACATCGCTGGGATCGCTGATTCTCCTCCCGCTGGCCCTATCGCCCTGGATCGGTCTTGCGGAAGGGCCGCTCGTCGCTTACGGCGCCGGCGCGTTGATCCTGTTGCATCGGGGGCTGACGGGTGATTCCGGCGCGATGCGCGCCGGCGCCGTGCTCCTGGGGCTCGCAGCGTCCATCAAGAACGAGGGGATCACGCTCGCGGCCGCGGTCGCAGTCGCCGTTGTGGTGCTCGGCTCGACTCAGCGATGGGCCCACCTTCGCTCGCTGTGGCCGGCTGCGGCCATAGCGACCCCCTGGATCGTGCTGCGAGAGCTTCACGGACTGCAGGCGGATCTCACCGAAGGGGCTGCCCATGTCCGACTGCTGAGTCGCACGACCGACCCCGAACAACTGATGCAGATCGTTCGCTCAATCGCGCGGACGCCGGTGGGGCAGCCGGTGATGTGGATTG
The DNA here is from genome assembly GCA_023700825.1 of Thermoanaerobaculia bacterium. Classification (GTDB taxonomy): domain Bacteria; phylum Acidobacteriota; class Thermoanaerobaculia; order Gp7-AA8; family Gp7-AA8; genus JACPDH01. The sequence goes on from JAMPYE010000289.1 coordinate 3,616, forward strand.
CGGCGGTTGCTTGCATCGCGCTCTTCTGGCGCGGTGTCCAGCGCCGCGAGGTCCTGATTCTGGCTGTCGTTCTCCAACAACTGGGCCTCTTTCTCGTTGCGTACGCAGTAACGCCGAACGAGCTGGAGTGGCAGATTACGTGGTCGTGGGAACGTCTGGTCAGCCAGGTGGCCCTCCCGTCGGCCTATGTAGCCATCACGCTGGCTGCGCGCCAACTTTCGCGGAATCGCTCTTCCGTGGAGGACGCGATGCTGGAACGGCCCACCTCCTAGCAATCGGGGGGGGAGTCGGTCTTCGTCGCCTTCGGGAGGGTCGGGCCTAGGTCGCGGTGCTCGGCTCCGGCTTGCGCCACATGTCGAGGAGGAGAAGCCCGATTCCGACACAGATCGCCGAGTCGGCGACGTTGAACGCGGGCCAGTGGTACGGCTTTCCGCCGACGACGACGAAGAAGTCGAGGAAGTCGATCACGTAACCGAGTCTGAACCGGTCGATCAGGTTGCCGACCGCGCCGCCGAGAATCAAGTGCAGTCCCAGCTGGAGGCGCACGTCGGTGAGCGGTGAGCGGAACGCGATGTAGGCGACCGCAAAGAAGATCGCGATGGCGCCGCCGTTGAGCAGGAACGGCACGATCGAGTGCGCGCTGTTCGCGCCCAGCCCGAACGCGGCGCCGGTGTTGCGCACGTACACGAGGTGGAAGAATCCCTCGATGATGGTCCGGGAATCGTAAAGCGAGAAATTGCGAAGCACGAGGAGCTTCGTGAACCAGTCCGCGATGATGATCGCGGCGGAGATCGACAGGTAGGCAGCTCGGCGCACGTGGTCCTCGTCAGGCGGGCTGGTGTGCCGCGCTCTTCTCTTCGATCAGTTTGTCCAGTTCGAGCCGCAGGCGACCCAGGATCTCGTCGTAGGTGAACTGCCCGATCGTCGTCGTCCCCTTCTTCAGATTGACGAAGCTCGGCGCGCACCACATGCCGAGATCGGCGTCGTCGGTCTCTCCGGGCCCGTTCACGCGGCAGCCCATCACGGCGATCGTGATGCGGTGCTCCTTCGCGTACTCGGTCATTTCGCGGACACTGAGCGCGAGGTCGATGAACGCCTCGTTCTCGACGCGCGAGCACGACGGGCACGAGATGATGTTGAGTCCCTTCTGCTCGAACTTCGGCACGGAGCGGAACCGGCCGCTTGCGATGTCAGCGAGAATCTGACGGCCAACGGTCACTTCCTCGCCCTTGCGCTCGAACGGCAGGGTGAGGGAAACGCGGATCGTGTCGCCGATCCCGCGACTGATCAATTGCTCGAACGCGATTCGCGTCTTGATGATCCCGTCGGGGGGCATCCCGGCCTCGGTCACGCCGAGGTGGAGCGGGACATCGGGGCGCGCCTCGGAGAAGCGCACGTTCGCCTCGATTACCTTGTTCGGGTCCGAGTCCTTGAGGGAGACCACGTAGCGGTGGAACCCCATCTCGTCGAGCATCTGGCAATGCTCGGCCGCGGATTCGACCATCGGGGTGATCGAATCGTCCTTGTCGTATTTCGAGAGCTTTTCCGGGTCGACCGAGCCGCAGTTCACGCCGATTCGAATCGCGCAGTCGTGCTCCCGCGCCACGTCGACGAGGTAGCGGACCTTCTCCGCCACCGGCTTGCTCCGCTCGAGGTGGTAGAGGTGGCCCGGGTTGTAGCGCAGCTTCTGCACGAACGGGGCGACCTTTTCGGCGAGCCGGTAGTTCTCCTGCAGATCGACCACGATGTTTGCCGTCGTCTGCGGCCGGAGCCAGGCGAGGGCGTCGACGTCTTTGACCGTGTCGATCGCGATGCGGATGAGATCCGCTCCGGCCGCCTCGAGGAGGCGAACCTGGCGGAGGGTCGCCTCCAGGTCCTGGGTCCGGGTTGCCGTCATCGACTGGACGGCGATTCCGTGGCCCGCGCCGAGAGAGATGGAGCCGATCGAGACTTCGCGGGTTTTGCGTTGCTGCATGGGCTCTCCTGTGGCCAAGGGTAACGAATGGAGTATCAAAAGATTCCGGTCGATTGCGGTCAAAATCGAGCCGCTGGGGGAAATCTGGAATACGCCCGGGGTGCCATAGGTTAGCGCGGATCCCTGCACCACCCGGGCCCGTCCCGAGACGCCGAAAAGGGAGTGACGGGAAATTTTTGGTGACAGCGGCAAGTTAAGAACTTTTTGCCGCACCCGGGAGTAGCCCGGTAAGCCCGGCAGTCCATGACGCGCTTACCGGACTCGTTCCGATTCGATTCTTTGAAAACTGAATAGGGGAAGTAGAGAAGAGATTTCTTTGAGGTCAGCCGATGCGGCTGCCGAAGGGCAGCGGCATGGGTGGCCAAACGAAAAGCAGTACGAATAACGCTAGAATCAAACTAGCGCTAGGCATTGAACTCGA
>JAMPYE010000290.1 GCA_023700825.1 Thermoanaerobaculia bacterium
AGCGGCATCGGGATCACCTCTGCCGGAATTCCGGCGCGCGCGCAGTCGACCAGCGCCTGGCAGGTCAGATCGCTCCACTTGAGGGGCGGGCTCACGCAGCAGTCGAAGATCGCGAGCGGTCGCTCGGCGAGTGCCTTGCATCCGCCGCGGACCGCGGCGAGCATCGCGCTCATCGGCGCGAAGCCGTCCTTGCGAAACGTCCCCGTGATGACCGGCTTGCGACCGTGGCGAAGGGCGAGATAGAGGCGGTAGCGATCTCCGGCGTCGGCAGGCACGTCAGACGCGACGAGCGCTGTCGACTGCGCCGCGTAGTTTCCGAGCCCGTCGACGAGCTGCACGAGCCTGACGACGTCGGCGGTGGCCGCCTCGCGTCGTCGTCGCGTCGCTGGATCGAGGATGCTGATCGCTGCGGAGCCGGGATCGAAGTGGACGCGCGAATCACCGAGGTCGAGAGAGACGCCGCCTTCGCGGTCGAACACCAGCACGCGCGACGGCGCGCTCTCGACCGCGCTGCGGACGAGGCGTTCGGGTACGGTGATCCGATCGCCACTCACAGTCGCGCCGCCCTCGAGGAGGAGTCGTGTCGCGTCGTCGTTCTCGACGAGGATGCCGGTCGTCTCGAGGACGCGGCACGCCTCGCCGACGATCCGTTCGACGTCGTCAGTGGCGAGAAATTCAATTCGCGGGCGAAAGGTCATCGGTCCTCCTCTTCGTGGCAGAGGCGTCTCGCCCCTGCGCGGCGCCGGAGGCGCCGCTCCTGCTCCGCTGCGCGGAACCGCGACGGCCGGAGGCCCTCGCCACTAGGCGTTCCCTCTTCGGTATCTGCAGTGCTCGAGCTCGCAGCGCGCGCAGCCGGAGAGCCCCGTGATCGGGCGCGCGTCGGCGCCGAGCCACATCGCGAACGAGATCGACTTGCGCGGCACCATCAGCATCGTGGGCATGAGCTCGACTCCCAGCGCCTTGTGCGGGAGGAGATCGAAGAGCGCTCGCTGGGCCGCGATCGGCCACTTGCCGTAGCCCGGGCTGATGCGACAGGAGAGATGGCTGGCCCGTGACAGGCCGTCCCACGCTTCCTCGTTGTTGTCTCCCGCGATGAGCGCTCCGAGCCGGTCCGCGGCCTCCTCGGCCGCCGCGCTGCCCGCGGCGTCGAGCAGCAGGGCTTCGGTCACCGCGCCGGCGCGGAGCAGCTCGGTCGATCGCGACTCGATGCCGTCTCCGATCGTCACGAGCCCCGCGACGAGCCGCGTCGCGTCGAACGATTCGAGCCCGAGATCGCCGGCCCGCCCGGTCGGCAGCAACTCGAAGACGCCGCGCGGCCTAACGAGGCGGCGCGCTTCGCGGAGCGTGTCGCTCAGCAGGCCCGCGATGCGCCCGAACGGCTTCTGACCTTCCGGATAACCGAGAAAGTGCAGCACGTCGTCGCGCTCGATCGCCACCGGAAGGGAGACGACCGATCCGAGCGCGGTCACGAGCGCGCCTCGGCGTCGTTCGCGAGTTGCGCGCGCAGTGCCGCGATGAAGCGGTCGTCGGTGCCGCAGCAACCGCCCACGGCCCGCACGCCGAGGCGGGCGAGCGCGGCCATGTCTGCCGCGAATTCTTCCGGTGACTGCGCGTATCGGAACGTGCCATCCGGCGCCTGCTCCGGCGTTCCCGCATTGGGCTGGGCGACGAGGGGAATCGCGATGGCGGCGATCGCTTCCGTCATCAGCGCAGCCATGTCGCCACTCGCGACGCTGCAGTTCGCACCGACCGCGCTGGCGCCTTCGCTCGCGAGCGAGGAGAGCGCGGCGACGAGCGGATCTCCCATCACGCTGAAGAACCCGCGCTTCTTGCGCTCGAACGTCATCGAGACCATCACCGGAAGCTCCGGCGCGACGCTGCGAAGAGCCTGCAGCGCGACGCGCGCCTCGCGCAGGTCGCTCATGGTCTCGACGTGAAACGCATCGACGCCCGCGGCCGCGAGGGCTCGGCCCTGTTGCTCGAACGCTGCGCGCCACGCCTCGATGCCTCCCTGTCCGACAGGAGGAAGGTACTCGCCCGTCGGCCCGACGTCGCCGATGACGAAGCGCGGATCCGCGGCGCGCGCGAGGGTGACGGCCGCGCGGTTGATCTCGTCGCAGCGGTCTGCAAGACCGTAAGTGGCGAGGCGCACGGGGCTCGCGCCGAACGTGTTCGTGTGAATCGCCTCGCTCCCGGCCACCACGTACGCGCGATGGACCTCGAGGATCGCCTCGCCGCGCTCGAGAATCCATTGTTCCGGCGCCATGCCGAGCTTCAGCCCACGAGCGATCAGTGCGCTGCCCATGCCTCCGTCGAGAACGAGGGCCGCGGATTCCGTCAGTCGCTCGAGAAAATTCACCGCATCAGCTCCTCGGCGACCTCGACCGCGTGGATCGCGTTCTCGGCATGAGCCGCTCCGAGCCGTTCGGCCCACGCGCGCGAGGTCGGGGCGCCCCCCAGAAGCACGCGGCGCGTCCGCCCCCCGGCCGTGTTCACCGCCTCGACGAGACGCGCCTGCACTTCCATCGTCGTAGTGAGAAGCGCCGAGGCGGCGACGATGTCGGCGTCGACCTCCTCGGCCTTTTCGAGAAACGCCGCGATGCTGACGCTCGCCCCGAGATCGTGGACCTCGAATCCGTTCGCGGAGAGCAGGACGGCGACGAGTCCTTTGCCGATGTCGTGAAGGTCACCCTCGACCGTGCCGATGACGATGCACCCTTTCGTCGACTGCTGCTGGTGCGCGGCCTGCAGTGCGGGACGGATCACGTCCATCGCAGCCTTCATCGCTTCGGCGCCCTGCACGAGCTCGGGGAGGAAGTACTCTCCCTCGTCCCAGAGGTCGCCGACCCGGCGGATGCCGGCGACGAATCCGTTCTCTACCGCCGGGAGGAGGTCGGCGCCCGAGGCCACCAGCTCCTCGGCGAGCGTTCGGGCCGTCGCGACGTCCCCGTCGACGACGGCTGTCTGCATTGCGGAATAGTCAGGCTGCGCCATCGGTGCCTCCGCGTGCACGGTACGGCCGGCACGAGATCGCGTCAGCGACGGTTGTCACAACCTCCTGAGAGATGGCGTCGGTCGTCTCGTCGGCGCCCGACGAATCGGGCGGGGTGGCGATTACTTCTTCCGATCCGGCACCACCAGTTCGTCTTCTCTGGCGGGCGCGGGCAGCATGTTCTCGAAGATCACCCTGGGAAAGGCCGGGCGGGTGAAGTCGCCGACCGGATCCCCCCACGCGAGATCGCTCGCCTGCATCATCGGCGTCACGATGTCGTCGGGCACGAGCTCGAACTGCACGTTGCGATACCTGCGCACGATCTCCTCGTGCAGCCTCGTCTCGTGGATCGTGAAGAGGTCGACCGCGAGGCGCCTGCGCGGGTCACTGAGAATCTCGGCTGCAGCCTGCGCGCGCAGCCAGTCCTCGCTCCCTCGCTCCGCGCGCTTTTGTACGGCCCGCAGCGACGCGGTGACCTTTGCGAGATCCGCGTCCCGGTCGAGCCCCAGGACCTCGTACGGGCTCTCCTCCGCGAACGGATCGCCGTCGAGGCTCTGGTCGCGCACCGGATCGTCGTCGTTCGATTCTCTCATCTCGGTTTCCGCTTCATATGGATTCGATGTTCAGCATCACGACCTGTTTGTCGCGCGTCGCCAGCTCCGGAATCGCCTCGACCAGGGCCGCGTAGATTGCGTCGTGGCTCAGCCCCCTGGCTTTCATCTTCGTGACGAGGTCCATCATGGCCACCGCATCGAAGTCCGCGTAGTCGATGTCCTGACCCCCGTCGTTCGCCTCGCCGCCGGTCTCCACTCGCGGCGCTGCCGGCGGCGGCGCGGCCTCCTTCGGGGCCAGCGATTCCATGTAGCGCTCGAGGGCTCCAGGCGGGAGCTTTCCGCGAAGCGCCTCGGCCTTCCTGACGCGGGAATCGCCTTGCGCGAGCTCCGCCCAGCCGGCCTCCGGGGCCATCCGTCCGACGAGTTCGAGGAGTGCGGGGTGATGCGGATTCCACGCGAGCGCCAGCGAGGCGAGCTCGACCACGCGCGCCGTCTGCCCGGCTCGTGAGTCCGGGGATGCGAGAGCCTCCTGGATCTGCGCGAGGTAGATCTCGGCGATGTCATTGAAGCGCGCAGGATCGGATGGATCGGTCTCGCAGGCTTTCTCGCCGAACTCGATCGCCTCGCTCCAGCGGCCGAGCTTCGAAGCCAGCAACATGCGTTGTGCGTGGCACCGGGCGAGATTCCTCGTTGCGACCCCGTCGTCCGGATTCCTGGCGAGCCTCCACGATTCGATCTGCTCGATCAGGGAGAGGCGCTGAATCGCGACGAGGTCGTCGCCCATTCGCCGCTCGCGCGCGATCACTTCCCGGATCGGTCCCACCAGACGCCTCTCGACGAGTTCATGACGCACGTCGTCGACGATGCCCGGGTCGAGGCCCGGGAAGAGGTCTTGCCCGCGGCGCGCAAACGCCAGCCAATACTCTTCTGCGTCGAGGAGCTCGAGCCAGCGAGTGATCGCGTGCTTCCAGCATTCCCCGGCGCCGGCGGGGTCGACGGCCCGTTCTGCGCGTACGGCGGCCAGGTGCGCCGCGATCGCCATCGATCGCACCAGTTCCCAGTACTCGGCGTCCTTCCGGCGGAAACGCTGCGCGCGTGACGACCAGATCGCCATTGCCGAGCGGCCGTCCCCGCGTCTCAGCGCGGCGAGCGGCACTCCTTCCACTTCCAGGGAGTTGAGCCAGCGGTCGATCTCCGCGTCCGGCGGGAGCGAGGGGCGAAGCCTTCCGAGGAGCTTGTGGGCTTCGGCTTCACGCTTCTGTACCAGGAGATCGGCGACGCGCTTGAGTTGCATCATCGTGCGGGCCGTGTTCGCCTCGCGGCGGATCGACGGTTCCCGCGAGGCGGCCTCCAACACCTCGCCCGCCTCGTCGAATCGACTCCGGCTCGCTAGGACGAGACCGTGGAGGAGAAGGGTCGCTGCGTTTCGCGCGCCCGGCTCGAGGGCAGCGGCCTCGCGCTCGAGCCGTTGCGCCCCGCGCTCGTCGGCCTCGAGCTTCAGAATCTGCAGCCGGACGAGCCTGAGCAGGTCCGCCGCGACGAGAAGCTCCTCGCACTCTCGAGCCGACTCTTCGAGCAGCACGCGGGCGGGAAGCGGCCGGCGAGCGCGGGCGAGCGAGAGCGCCTGGAGCCAGCGCGCGCGAAGCCGGCTGCCGGCGTCGAGCGCAGGGTGCCGCGTGAGCAGCGTGGCGATCTCGTCGGCTTCCCTGGTGTCTCCCGCCGCGTGCAGAGCGATCGCCCGGTGCAGTTCCGCGCTGAAGCGGAGCTGCCCGCTCACCGACGGCGACGTCGCAACCGAGTGCAGCGTCGAGATCGCGTCGTGGATCGCGTCCGCAGACGGCCTGCCTTCCTCGTCGCGATCCGCGATCGAGGCGGCCAGTCGCACGACGCCGAGCCGAAGGCGGATTCGGAGATCCGAAGGGTCGCTTCGCGCGGCGGAGTCGAGGAGCTCGGCCGCGGTCTTCATCCATCCGGGGGGCTGAAGCATCGAGACGCGTGACGCGGCACGGAATCCGAGCTCGGCTGCGATCTGCTTCCAGGCTTCCGCGGGGCCGGGATCCGCCGTTGCGGCCTCGTCGAGATACTCGAGAGCTTCCTCTTCCTTCTCTTCGTTCGCGTAACGGAGCGCGAGGAGGCGTTTCGCGCCGGCGAGGTTCCGCAGCGCCGGCCCGTCGTCCGGAGAGCGCTCGAGGATCTCTTCGAGGAGCGGGATCGCCTCGTCGAGGCGGCCGCGCTCGAGCAGCAGGGTGGCGCGCGCCCTGTAGACCATCGTGCCGCGCTCTCCGGCCGCGCGCGCGCGGGTGAGCGCGCCGCTCGCGCGCTCGCCGGCGCCGCTGCGAGCCGCGAGGACGCCGAGCGACGCGAACGCGCGCCCCATCAGCGGGTCGATGACGGTCGCGCGCGTGTAAGCCTTCGCGGCCTCCTCCGTATCACCCGCGCGCTCGAGCTGCCGGCC
>JAMPYE010000291.1 GCA_023700825.1 Thermoanaerobaculia bacterium
CGTTGAACTGCTGGCCGAGGTCGTAGACGGCGGGGCAGACGAGGTTGCCGACGTTCTCGATGAAAAGGACGTCGTGCCCGTGCATGTCGATGTCGTGCAGGGCCTGGTGAACTAGCTTCGCGTCGAGATGGCAGGCAGACACGGTGTTGATCGTGACACTACGGATGCCGGCGGCCTCGAGTCGCTGCGCGTCGCGATCGGTCTCGAGATCTCCGGCGAGGGCTCCGAGGCGCAGAGCGCGATCTGCGCGGGCGGTCGCCTCGAGGATCGCGGTCTTTCCCGCGCCGGGCGATCCCATGAGGTTCACGGCGAGCACGCCATGCGAGCTGAAGTGCTCGCGATTGTGCATTGCCTGACGATCGTTGACCGCGAGGATCTTGTCCTGAATCTCGATCGGTACGACGTCCGGATCGCCGCAGCCGCAGGTGTCACACATCGGGAACCTCCATCTCGATACGTTCGAGGATGATTTCGTCGCCGCCGCGAAGCGTCGCGGGTACGGCACATTTCGGGCATTGCAGGAACGTGCCGGGCGCGATCGGCTCTTCGCAGCGGGGGCAGGCCCAGCTGACCGGCACGCGAATGATCTTCAGTGCGGCTCCCTCGCAGATCGTCTTCTCGACGAAAGTCTCGAACGCGGTCTGAAGGAGAACGGGCTCCACGCCCGACATCTCGCCGATCCGTACCGTCAGCGCGCGCACCACGGTCGCACCCCTCGCCGCCGCTTCTGATTCCACGCGGTCCATCAGGGACTGGACGATCGAGTATTCATGCATAGCGGAGGCGAAAGGCGACAGGCGAGGGGCGATGAGTAAGCAGGCCAAAGGCCAGAGGCCAAAGGCCAAAGCAGGAAGGCGAAAGTCGATGGGCGATAGGCGATGAGCAAACGAAGTGGCTTAAAGCGCGTAGACGAGTTTCATCCCTGGCGGGGCGAGGGGGCTCGCAGGCCGAACACTTGCATGCGACGTGTCTTGGTTGTTCTCTGGTCGTCACTGCTTGCTCACTCGATCGCTTTGGCCTCTCGCCTGCTCATCGCCTTTCGCCTCTCGCCTCATCCCTAACATATCCTCGGCAACGGCTCTCCGTCCGACTCGACGAGCAGTCGTCGTCCGTAGCCGGTATCGAGGATGACACTGCCGGGACGCTCAGCGACTGCCTCGCCGACGATGGCAGCGTCGCGTCCGAGAGGATGCTCCCGGAGAGCTGCGAGTACCGCATCGACGACTTCCGCGCGCACGCCGATCACTGCCTTCCCTTCGTTCGCCACCTGAAGCGGGTCGATGCCGATGAGCTCGCCGGCAGCGCGCGCCGCGGCCGAGACGGGAATGTCCCGCTCGTGAATCACGATGCCGACGTTCGCCTTGGTCGCCATTTCTCCGAGCGAGCTTGCGAGCCCGCCGCGTGTCGGATCCTTCATCGCGACGATGCCGCCGTTTCCGGCGCGAAGGGCGGCGCGGATCATGTTCGTGAGAGGCGCGACGTCGGAGACGAGCGTTCCTCCGTCGATCTCCAGGTTGTGGCGTGCCGCCATGACCGCGAGCCCGTGGTCGCCCATCGTGCCGGTGACGATCAGCTTGTCGCCGAGATGAAGCCCCGAATCGCGCACGGGTGCGCCGGCGAAGGCGATCCCCGAGGTGTTGATGATGATGCCGTCGAGCTCGCCTTTGCCCATGACCTTCGTGTCGCCGGTGACGATCATCGCTCCGGCCTCGCGGCAGGTCTCGACCATTGAACGCTGAATGCGCTCGAGCTTGTCGAGCGGGAAGCCTTCCTCGATCACCATCGCGCAGGTGAGCGCGATCCCTTCGGTCGCGCCCATCATCGCGAGGTCGTTGCAGGTGCCCGCGACGGCGAGCCTGCCGATGTCGCCACCGGGAAAGAAGACGGGATGGATCACGTGCGAGTCGGTCGTCAGGACGAGCCAGCGGTCGCCGACGCGGATCGCGGCGCCGTCGTCCATCGCGGCGAGCCCGATGCCGTCGAACGGCACGTCGGCGAAGCCGCGCGCGAAGACCTCCTCGATGAGCTTCCTCATCGAGCGCCCGCCGCCACCGTGGCGCATTTCGACGCGGCCGTCCGTCATACGGCGTCCTTCAATTCGGAAAGGTCCGGCCGTCCGCCGTACTCGTACCAGATCTTGCACGTCCCTTCGCTCGAGACCATGCAGGCGCCGACGGGATGCTGCGGGTCGCATTCCTTGCGAAAGAGCGTGCAGTCGGGCGGAGAGGCGAGGCCGGACATGATATTGCCGCAGATGCACGACTTGACGAGCTCCGACGCCGCGTCCGACGCGTACACCGAGGCGTCGATCGAAAACTTCTTCCGGGCGTCGAAGCGCGCGAACTCGGGACGGAGGCGGAGGTTGCCGTCGGGGATCTCCGCAATGCCTCTCCACATTCCGCTGGCCGGTTGGAAGACCTGCCACATCATCCGCTGCGCGTTCAGGTTTCCCTCTCGCGTCACGCAGCGAGGGTAGGCGTTGAAAACCTCCGGCGACTTGTCGCGTACCAGCCTCACGAGCTCGACGAGGCCGGCGAGGATGTCGAGTGGCTCGAAGCCGGTGACGACGATCGGCACGCCGTACTTCTTCGCCATCGGCTCGAAAATGCCGTAGCCGGTGATGACCGCTGCATGGCCTGCCGCGAGAAAACCCTCGACGCGCGACTTCGGATTCTGCGCGACGATCTCCATCGCAGGCGGCACGTACTTGTGTGCCGACAGCACCGAGAAGTTAGGCGGCGGTTCGTCGAGCAGCACAGCTGCGGTGGCAACGGCGGTGGTCTCGAAGCCGGTGGCGTAGAAGACGTACTCTTCGCCCGGGTTCTCCTTCGCCATCTTCACGACCTGTGCGGCGCTGTAGACGACGTAGACCTTGTGGCCCTCAGCCTGTGCGTCGGCGAGCGAGAGGCGTGTTCCGGGAACGCGGAGCATGTCGCCGAAGGTGGCGACGTGGACTCCCTGCCGGGCGAGTTCCACCCCTTCGTCGACCTCCGGCGCGTCGGTGACGCAGACCGGACAGCCGGGGCCCATGATCACGTCGAGCGCCTTCGGGAAGTTGGCCCGCAGGCCATACTTCGCGATGGCCTGCTCGTGGCTGCCGCAGACGTGCATCAGCGAGATCGGAGACCGCCCGATCTCGTCGACGAGCGCGGTGAGGTTTCTCCCGAGCGCCGCCGCGAGCTCGGGGTCGCGGAACTTGATCTCCTTCGCCTCGCCGACACGGTCAGGCATCGCCGTTCCTCCGTGCCGCCTCGAGCTCGCCGCGGACGTCGGCGGCCATGAGGTCGCCCTCCGGCTGCCCGAGCAGCTCCTCGTAGAGCGAGAGCGTGTCGCCGATCGACTCATCGGGGATGCGACGGATCGCGAACCCGGCGTGGTTGAGGATGTAATCGCCGACCTTGCACGGCTCGTCGACGATGTCGAGTCGGATCTGCCGCTTGACGCCCCAGAAATCCACGGTGGCGGTCATGTCGTCGATGTCGAGGATGCGACCGGGGACTCCCAGGCACATGCGTGGCCTCCTCTTTGCAAAATGGCGTTGGCGACGACCGCCTGGCCGAACGCGATCCCGCCGTCGCCCGGCGGGACGGCGCGCGGGATCGCGACGTCGAAATCAGGGGTCAGGTCTCGCAGCAGTGACTCCGTGAGAAGGGCGTTCAGGAAGCAGCCGCCGCCGAGCGCGACCGGCAAGCGGCCGGTCTCGTGATACCGCAGGTGTATGGCCGCGGTCGCGGCCGACGAGAGCGTCGCGTGGAAGCGCCCTGCGATCGTTGCGATCGACGTCCCGGTGCTCCACGCGCGGACCGCGTCGACGACGGCGGGGCGCAAGTCGATCGTCCAGACGCGGGCGTTGCGATCGATGTCGAACGAGAACGGAATCCTCTCCGACTCGTCGGCGGCGAGGTTCCACTCGAGCGCGATCTGCCCCTCGTAGCGGGAACGATCGCGGCCGAGGAAGATCGCACCGAAGGCGTCGAACCAGCGTCCGGCGCCGTGCGACGGAATCGTGTTCAGCCCGCTCGCCAGCATCGACCGGACGACTTTCACCGCCGCGGAATCGAGCCGTCCCGCGATCGGGAGACCGTCCGGCCAGCCGCCGGGGCCGAAGGCGTCGTCGAGCACGGCGACCGCGAGCCGCCACACCTCCCGGATTGCGGTGTCGCCCCCGGCGAGAGGGATCGCGCGCAGCGTGGCCAGCCGCTCGAAGCGGTCGTAGCGCGCGAGCAAAAGCTCGCCGCCCCACGCGGTGCCGTCGGTTCCGAGCCCCGTGCCGTCCCATGCGAGGCCGAGCACAGGGCCGTCGATGCGGTGCTCGGCCATCACTGCCGCGATGTGCGCGTGGTGATGCTGCACCGCGATCTTCGCGACCTCGGGGCGCTCGATCGCGTAGCGGGTGGAGAGATAGTCCGGGTGCAGGTCGTGTGCGACTGCCGCGGGGCGCACGCGGAGGAATCGCTCCATTCGCGCGATCGACTCTTCGTACGACGCGAGCGTCTCGACGTTCTCGAGATCTCCGACGTGCGGGCCGAGATGGACGCGGTCGCCGGATCCGATCGCGAAGGTGTTCTTCAGCTGCGCGCCGCAGGCGAGCACGGGCGCCGCGAACGGAAAGCCGACCTCGAGCGCCCGCGGGACGTAGCCGCGGGAGCGGCGCAGCACGGTCGGCGCGCCTGCGATGACACGGACGACCGAGTCGTCGCAGCGCGTCTCGATGTCGCGATCGTGCATCAGCAGCAGGTCGGCGACGGGCGCGAGCCGCGCCAGCGCATCGTCATTGCGAAATGCGATCGGCTCGTCGGCGAAGTTTGCAGACGTCATCACGAGCGGCCGGGCGACCTCGGCGAGGAGCAGGTGGTGCAGCGGGGTGTAGGGGAGCATCAGGCCGACGAGGCGATTGAGCGGGGCGATGCCGGGGGCGATCGGGGCGCCCTCGAGCTTTCTGCAGAGCACGATCGGGCGTTCGACCGACTCGAGCTCCCTGCGCTCGGCCGGTGTCAGCTCTGCCAGACGGGTCGCCTCTTCGAGGTCGCGCACCATCAGAGCGAACGGCTTCTCGTCACGCCGCTTGCGCAGCCGGAGGCGGGCGACTGCCGAAGGGGACGTGGCGTCGCATGCGAGATGGAAACCGCCGAGCCCCTTGATGGCGACGACGCCTCCGCCAAGCAGGGCGCGCGCGGCGTCGGCGATCGGGTCCGCCGAGGCTACGACGTCGCGATGCGAATCGACGAGTGTGAGTCGGGGGCCGCAGTCGGGGCAGGCGTTCGGTTGGGCGTGAAAGCGCCGGTCGAGCGGCGAGTCGTACTCGCTTCTGCACGCAGGGCACATCTCGAACTTCGCCATCGTCGTGGCGGCGCGGTCGTAGGGGACGTCGTTGGCGATCGTGAAGCGGGGCCCGCAATTCGTGCAGTTCGTGAACGCGTAACGGAATCGGCGGTTCGCAGGGTCGGCGATGTCCCGGGCGCAGTCGTCGCAGGTTGCCAGATCCGGGGGTATCGAGACCTGGATCTCGGCCGCCCCGCTGCTTTGCTCGATCGAGAACGACGAGAGCTCTTCGTAGGCGATCGGCGACGCGGAGACGTCGGTTACGCGGGCCGCGGGCGGCGACGATGTCCGGATTCGCTGCAGGAACGCCCCGATCGCGGCGACGTCGCCGAAGGCCTCGATCGTCACTCCGGCAGTGTGATTCCAGACGCGGCCGGAGATTTTCTCTTCGGACGCTACGCGGTAGACCCAGGGGCGATAGCCGACCCCCTGCACCGTGCCGCGGACTTCGATGCGTGCGCCGTGCGACATGCTGGACTTCGCCGGTAAGGATGATGGCCCGGCATGAACATCGAATATGTGATGAACGGCACCTCGGTGTGTGGAATCGCGAGGGGGCCCATTTGGAGTGTGAACGCGAAGCTTTCACGGCGGCGCGAAGCGCCGGCCGGAGGGCGAGGAACGTGCTGGTCGCTGGAGCTTCGCTCCCGCGACC
>JAMPYE010000292.1 GCA_023700825.1 Thermoanaerobaculia bacterium
CGCGCGCTGCGCGCAGCGCGCGCGATCAGCGAAGGGCTGGCCGACCGCGACGAGACCGAGCCGATCGGCTTCGCGGGAGGCATGGCGGCGGGTACGTTCGTCGCGGGAGCAGTGCGGGTCGGTGACGACGACTCGCTAGCGATCTCGGGTGAGGCGCCGTTGCTCGCGACGATCCTCGCGCTCGAGGCCTCGACCGGTTCCGTGCTCGCGACCTCGGATTCCGCGAAACTTGCGGGCCAGGAGTTCAGCGGCGCCACCACGGTCGAACAGCTGCAGGTTCGCAGGTTGCCGCAGCCCGTTCCGGTGGCGCAGATTCCGCTCGGCGCGATGTCGACCGGGATGATGCAGGCGCTCTCGGGCGGCACGATGGAAACGACGATGCGGCTCGACGCGATCACGGCCTCGCACCGTCCGGTCGGCCTTCCCCGCGACCTCGAGCCCGGGCAGGTCTTCGCCTCGCGCTATCGCATCGAGGGGCTGCTCGGCCGCGGGGGCATGGGCGTCGTCTACCGCGCCACCGACACGCAGCTCGACGAAGTCGTCGCGATCAAGACGCTTCCGGCGAGCACGATGAACAGCTCCCCGGAGGATGTCGAGCGGTTCAAGCGCGAGATCCGTCTCGCGCGGAAGATCACGCATCGAAACGTGCTCCGCACGTTCGACTACGGCGAGGCGGAGGGCTTCTATTTCATCAGCATGGAGTTCGTGAAGGGCTACGCGCTCGCGGACATGCTCGAGGAGCACGGCCAGCTCGCGCCGCGCGTCGCGCTCGGCGTCTCGCGCCAGATCTGCCGCGGCCTCGAGGCGGCGCACGAGCAGGGAGTGATCCACCGCGACATCAAGCCGCAGAACGTGCTGATCGACCACAAGGGCGAGGTCAAGCTGATGGACTTCGGCATCGCGCGGATGCAGGAAGCCGAGGCGATGACGCAGCAGGGGATGATCGTCGGCACGCCGCACTACATGAGCCCCGAGCAGGTGCAGGGGCAGACACTCGACGCGCGCAGCGACGTCTACTCGATGGGCGTGCTGATTTACGAGATGCTCTGCGGCACGCGGCCGTTCGACTCGTCGTCGCTGACCGGAGTGCTCGCGGCGCACCTCACCGAAGTGCCGAAGCCGCCGATCGCACTCCGGCCCGAGATCGGCGTGGAGTTCAACGCCGTCGTGCTCCGTTGTCTCGCGAAGACGGCCGCGGGTCGCTACTCGAGCGCGAGCGAGCTTCTCGAAGCGCTCGACAGCCTCGCCGCAACGCCCTCGATGGCGTGACGAGAGCGGAGCGGGGTGGCGGCCTATGTGGCGTCTGCACTCCTGCCTGCGCGTCGCCGAAGGCGACGCGTAAACCCGGCGTGGTGCCTCGACAGGCTGTGCTTCGCGCCGACGTGCCCCGTAAGGTGAGCCGTCCCTCTCGCCCGGAGATTCGTCGGTGACCGAGAACGAAGAAACGAGCCGCTGTCGCCTCCATTTTTGTATACTCCGGACAACGACATAACGATGATCGCGAGCGGCACGGTGTCGGGCGGAGAGCCCGGCCTCCGGATCGCGCCTGCCCTGGGCGCGCTCGAGTCGTTCGCGGCAACGAGCTTCCCTTCTTCCGCAACATGACACGGCGTCGTGTTCTGCAGGAGGGCATGTAAGGAGGACTTCCAATTGCGAAATCTCGCCAACACCCCGGCCCCTCGTTTCGGTTGGGCGCCGGCAGTCATTCTGGCCGTGTCGATGATGATCCTGGCGGGCGCGGCAGGGGCGCAGCCCTTCGGGTCGTGGATGGCCCTGGGCGGAAATCCCAGCACGGGGCACGCGCGCTTCAGTTCGGATCCCGCGCTCAATCCGACCGCCGCGTTCACTTTCGAGGCGTGGGTGTCGATCGTCAACTCGCCGGCCGGGGAAGACTGTCGGACCATCGCGGGAAAGAACTTCCAGCAGGCGTGGTGGATCGGGCTCTGCACGGTCGGAGGCAGGCCGACGCTGAGGTCGTATCTCAACGGCGGCGCCTCGGCCCGGAACGGCGGCGAAATCGAGGTCGGCCGATGGACGCACGTCGCGGTCGTCTTCGACGGGACGAAGCGGCGTCACTACGTCAACGGAGAGCTCGCGGCGACCTTCGACGAGGTGGGCCCGCTCAGCACGAGCGACTCCGAGATGAGGATCGGCAGTGACGTGAGTTGGGCGTTCCCGCCGGCCGGCGCAATCGACGAGGTGCGTCTCTGGAACGTGGCGCGCACCGCCGCAGAGCTTCGATCGAGGCTGAGCAGCGAGATCACCGCCCCGGTCGACGGGCTGGTCGCGGTCTGGCCGTTCAATGGGGACGCCAGCGACGTCGTCGGCCCTCACGACGGCACGACGACGGGAACGAACGTCGGGTTCCTCGCTCCGCCAATCGCGCCCAACTGCGGAAGCAACACCGCGGAGTCGTTGTGCCTGCTCGACCGCTTCTCGATCTCGGCACGATGGCGGACCGACCCGGCCGGAACCTTGACGAACGCCCCGGCGAGGGTGGCGGGAGCCGCGAACAACGGCTCCGGGCTCTTCCAGTTCTTCAGCGCGGACAACTGGGAGATCCTGGTGAAGACGCTCGACGGCTGCGGCTTCAACAACAGGTACTGGGTCTTCTCCGCAGCGACGACCAACGTCTTCTACCGGATGGAAGTCACCGACGTGAAGACGGGAAGGCAGAAGATCTACTTCAACTACCCGGGCCCGCCGGCGCCCGCGGTCACCGACACGAACGCGTTCGCAAGCTGCCCATAGGCGGATTCGACGGACTCGGGCACGCGAGCGGCGGAAACACGGACGGGCGGCCCTGGGGCCGCCCGTTCGGTTGTGTGCCTCGACTCGTGCACCGGCGCCCTCAGGGCTTCGGCTTGAGGAACACCGCGAGCGCCGGGAGCAGGACGAGCGCGCCGATCATGTTCAGCAGGAACATGAAGGTCAGCAGGATTCCCATGTCGGCCTGGAACTTCAGCGGCGAGAAGATCCACGTGCCGACTCCGATCGCGAGCGTGACTCCGGTGAGCAGCACTCCGTTTCCGGTGATGTTGAGCGTCTCCCGGAACGCCTCGTCGAGAGGCTTGCCCTGCTTGAGGATCTCCGCGAGCCGGCTGTACACGTAGATGCCATAGTCGACGCCGACGCCGACGCCGAGGGCCACGACCGGGAGGGTCGAGACCTTCAGCCCGATCTCGAGCGCCGCCATCACCGCGTAGGAGAGAAGCGAGACGAGGGACAGCGGAAGCATGATGCAGAGAGTCGCGGCAACGGAGCGATAGGCCAGGAGGCAGAGCAGAATGACCGCTGCGAAGACCCATGCCAGGATCGGGAACTGCGCTTTGGCGACTACCTCGTTCGTTGCCGCCATGACTCCGACATTCCCGGTGGCGAGCTTGAAGTTGGCTTTCTCCGATCCGTGCTCGGCCTGCCAGGCCTTTACCGCCTCGACGACGCGGTTGATCGTCTCCGCCTTGTGGTCGACCGTGTAGATGTGCACGGGCATCACGCTGCACTCGGTGTTGAGGAGCCCGGTGCTCGTGTCGATGTAGGTGACGGACTGCGCCATCGTCGAGGGGTTTCTCGGAAGCACGCGCCACTTGAGGTTGCCCTCGTTCCAGCCCGTGTTGATGATCTTCGCCACACCGCCGATGCCGAGCACCGACTGCACGCCCTCGACGTTGCGCATGTACCACTCGAACCGGTCGATGTTCGTCATGATGTCGAAGTCGGTGCAGCCCTGCGGCACCGACTCCACGATGACGGTGATCACGTCGACGCCGATGTTGAACTTCTTCGTGATGACTTCGGTGTCGATGTTGTAGCGCGAGTCGCCGTGGAGCTCGGGGACGCCGCGGTGGAGGTCGCCGACCTGGACGTCGTTGCCCTTCCACCAGCCGATGCCGGCCAGCGCGATGGCGATCAGGCAGACGATCGCGGCGTTGCGCCTCGTCGTCACCCGGGCGAGGAAGTTCCAGATCGGATCCATGTGCTTGTGGCGGCGCTCCAGGCGGAGACGGTAGATCTCGTCGTAGTGAGTGAACGAGACGAGGACCGGCACGAGGACGAGGTTCGTCAGCAGGATCGCCGCGACGCCGAGGCTGGCGGTGATCGCCATCTCGCGAAGCACGCGGATGTTGATGAGCGCGATCGTGACGAATCCGAGCAGGTCGGTCATCAGTGCGGTCGTCCCCGGGACGATCAGCCGGCGGAACGTCTTCCGCGCGGCGGTGATGCTGTCGGCCCCGTCGAAGACCTCCGATCCGTAGGCGCTGACCATCTGCACGCCGTGGCTCACTCCGATCGCGAAGACGAGGAATGGCACGAGGATCGCCATGGGGTCGATGCCGAAGCCGAGAATCGGCAGCGCGCCGAGCTGCCACACGACGGCCGTCGTAGCGCTGGTGAGAACGATCAGCGTGAGCTTGATGCTCTGCGAGTAGATGTAGACGAACACGGCCGTGATGAAGAACGCGACGAGGAAGAAGAGCACGACGCGCTTCACCCCGGCAGCGATGTCGCCGATGACCTTCGCGAAGCCGATGATGTGGTAGTCGAAGTCGACTCCGACTTCCTGCCCGCTGTACTTGGCCCGAATGCCCTCGAGCTGGGCCGCCACATTGATGTAGTCGAGCCGCTCTCCCGTGTTCGGGTTGACCTCGAGCAACTCGGCGACGACGACCGCGGAGGAGAAGTCGTTCGCCACGAGCCTTCCGACGTAGACCGACTTGAGGAGGTTCGAGCGAACGGTCGCGAATCCCTCGTCGTTCGGCTCGAAGTCGTCCGGGATCACGTTCCCGCCGGAGATGCCGTCCTCGACCACCTCTGTGAATCGCGCGTTAGGCGTGAACAGCGACAGGACTCGGGTCCGATCGACGCCTGGAATGAAGAAGACGTCGTCGGTGACTCCCTGCAGGACCCGGAAGAACTCCGGCGTGAAGATGTCCCCGTTCTTCGCGCGAATGGCGATGACCACGCGATTCGCCCCGCCGAACTCGTCGCGGTGCTTGAGGTAGGTCTTCATGTACTCGTGCTCGAGCGGGAGCAGCTTCGCGAAGCCCGCGTCGGGCCGGAGGTGCGAGGCCTGGTAGGCCATGAAGGCGGTCGCGAGCACGAACAGGACGATGACGACGAAACGATTCCTGAAAATCAGGTTTTCAGCCCAGGTCTTCATCGATTCACCTTCCCGCTCGCGCAGTCAGTTCGGCCAGCGACGTCTTCTTCACGCCAAAATCACCGACGATGGCGAACTTGCCTTCGCCGAGGTCGGCGACCGCCTGGATTCCGGCGCGGTTCGCCTGCGGGTGATTCTCGAACGTGCGACCGCCGTCCCGGGAGACGAGCACCGTGCCGCCGAGCCCGACGACGACGATCGTGCCGTCCTCGAGACGCACGCCCGCGTTGAGCATCGCGACCGTACCCGTCTCCACCGCGGTCCAGGTGGCGCCCGAATCCTCGGAGCGGAGCATGTGCCCGCGAAGACCGAAGACGAGTACGGCCTCGCCCTCGAGCGGAAGCACGCCGAAGAACGAGCCGTCGTAAGGCGCTTCGAGCCGCAGCCACGTCGCGCCCCGGTCGTCCGATCGGTAGAGCGCGCCAGCTTCCGCGGCGATGTAGAGCTTGCCGCTCGCCGAAAGCGCAATCTGGTTCAGGTGGGAGTCGTCACCTTCGACGACCTGCCCGGCGTTCCACGTGGCGCCGCCGTCGTCGCTCGTGTAGAACGCACCGTAGGCGCCGATGGCGTACCCCCTCTTTTCGTCGACGAAGAGCACGTCGAGAAACGGGCTCTCGTCCTCGGGCGCCCAGTGCACCCGTTCCCACGTCGTGCCGCCGTCGGTCGTGCGGACGATCACGGAGTCGTGGCCCACGGCCCAGCCGCGCTGCTTGTCGTGGAACCAGGCGCCGGTGAGCGTCGCTCGCGTCGGGACCTTCGCCTGACGCCACGTCGCGCCGGCATCATTCGAGATCAGGATGTGGCC
>JAMPYE010000293.1 GCA_023700825.1 Thermoanaerobaculia bacterium
CCGCGAGCCTTGGCCTTTGGCCGCCTGCCCGATTCATGCGGCGCTTCGCGCCGCCGCGAAAGCTTCGCTTTCGCACTTCACATTAATCCAGGCTCTTCTTGAACCTCATCGACGCGAGCACCAGCGTCAGCAGGCCGAGGCCGAGGAGAGCGAGTGCGTCGGGCCAGAGGACGTCGATGCCGGAGCCGCGGAGGAAGACGCCGCGAAGGATGTTCGCGTAGTAGGTCACGGGGATCGCACGGCTGATGAGTTGGAAGATGCGCGGCATGTTCTCGATCGGGAAGATCAGCCCCGAGAGATAGATCATCGGGATCATCAGCGCGAACGACGAGCCCATCATCGCCTGCTGCTGGTTGCGGACGATCGTCGACATCAGGAGGCCGAGCCCCAGGGTGTTGAGCAGGTAGAGCGTCGTGAGGCCGACGAGCAGGAGCAGCGAGCCATGGAGCGGTACGCCGAAGATGACGCGCGCGGCGCCCGTGATCAGGAGCGTGTCGAAGATGCCGATGATCGCGAACGGCACGAGCTTGCCGACGATGAGTTGCCACGGCTGAAGGGGCGTGACACTGATCTGCTCGAGCGTCCCGATCTCCTTTTCGCGCACGACCGCCATCGACGGGAGGATGAGCGCGACGAGCATGAGCACCATCGCGAGCACGGCAGGGACGTAGAACCAGCGGCTCTTGAGGTCGGGGTTGTAAAAGACGCGCGGCACGAGC
Source organism: Thermoanaerobaculia bacterium (assembly GCA_023700825.1). Lineage (GTDB taxonomy): Bacteria > Acidobacteriota > Thermoanaerobaculia > Gp7-AA8 > Gp7-AA8 > JACPDH01. Next base: position 720 of record JAMPYE010000293.1, read on the forward strand.
TCGACCGCACCCGTTGGTCGCACCGCCGGCCCGCCCGCGCGCGCGATCGCCGCCGCGGCCAGTTCCGCGCTCGCTCCCGTCACGATCCTGGAGGCGTAACCCATGCCGAGGACGGCGGAGTTCGCATCCGTTCCGTCGGCGAGGAGCTGAACCTCGGGTGTCCGTCCCGCCGCGACCGCTTCGCCGTAACCGCTGGCGATCACGAGACCGATCGACGCGCGGTTCTCCACGAGCCACGGCTCGACCGCTTCGGCCGTGTCTTCCGCGCCGACGAAGCTGAAGTAGCGAGAGCCGGTGAAGCGCTCCACCAGGCGAGCGCTCTCGGGCGAACGGTCCTGGTCGACGACGACCATCGGGATCAGGTTCACGTCGAGGTTCGCGGCGAAGCCGAGCGCGAGAAGTTGCGCGAGAGGACCCACGATCAGCATCGGGATCATCTTCCGGTCGTGCCGGAGCTGGAGGAACTCCTTGATGATCACCTGCAGCAGCGCGAACACGTCACACCTCCCGGCGCGTCAGGCGCGCCGTGGCGATGCCGAGCACGATCGCCGCGTAGATCACGAGAAAGAGGATGTCCTTCCAGTACGGGGCGAGACCCGCTCCCTTGAGCACGACCCCGCGAAGCACGACGAGGAAGTAGCGCGCCGGGAAGATGTGCGACAGTCCCTGGATGAAGACCGGCATCGACCGGATCGGGAAGATGAAGCCGGAGAAGAAGATCGTCGGAAGCAGCGACGTCACGAGCCCCACCTGGAATGCCATCGCCTGTGTGTTCGAGAGGCTCGAGACGAGCAGCCCCCAGCCCAGCGCTCCGACGAGGTAGATCAGCGTCGCGACGAAAAGGTCGAAGTAGGAGCCGGCGACGCTGACGTCGAACAGCACGCGCGCCGCGACCAGGATGATCACCGTCGCGATGAGCGAGATGCCGAGGTATGGGAGCGTCTTACCGATGATGAGCTCGCTGGGACGGAGCGAGGTGACGCGGAGCTGCTCCATCGTGCCGCGCTCCTTCTCGCGCACCACGCTGAGCGCCGTCGAGAGCACGGCCGTGAGCATCAGGATGAAGCCGATGAGTCCGGGGACCAGGAAGCGTGTCGATCGCAGGTCGGGGTTGTAGAAGACGCGCGGCTGGTAGTCGATTGCGACGCGCGCGGCAGTCGCGGCCGCACGCGTCCCGTGCATCAGTTCGGCGTTGGTCTGCGCGACCAGCGCGGAGGCGTAGCCGAGCACCGTCGTCGCGGTGTTCGCGTCGGCCCCGTCGAGGAGGAGCTGCACCTTTGCGCCCCGGTTCGCTCCGATGTCGGCCGCGTAACCTTCCGGAATTACGAGCACGACCTTGGCGACACGCATCTGCATGACGCTCTCGAGGTCGCTTCCCGGCTCGGGCGACGCGACGAGATCGAAGTAGGTCGAGTTGACGAACGACGAGACGAGCGAACGACTGGCGTCGGACATGTCGCGGTCCTGGACCGCGAGCCGGACGTGACGCACGTCGAAGTTGATCGCGTAGCCGTAGAGGATGAGCATGAAGGCGGGGAGAGCGAAGAGCAGGGCGAGACTGAGCGGATCGCGCCGCGCCTGCCGCATCTCCTTCTTCGCGACGGCCCACGTCTGACGCAGCCTCACGATGCGTCCCTCCGCTCGTCTTCCGCCTCGATGCAGTGAATGAAGACGTCCTCGAGCGACGGGACGATCCGTTCGATTTCGAGCGGATCGAAACCGGCGCCGGCGAGCGTGCTTGCGATCGTCGCCCGTCCGTGGTCCGCGTCGTCGACGACGACGTGGAGCGTCGTGCCGAACGCGGAGACCTCGTGAATTCCGGGGCGGCGCTCGAGCAGCGCCTGCGCGTCGAGGACGCGCGGACAGGAGACCTCGAGCATCGCGCGCCCCGAGAAGACCTCCTTGAGCTCGGGGACGCTTCCCATCGCGACGATCCGTCCGGCGTGCATGAGGGCGATCCGGTCGCAGCGTTCGGCTTCATCGAGGTAATGCGTCGTGACGATGAGGGCGACGCCACTCGCAGCGAGGCTGTCGATCAGCTGCCAGAATTTCCGACGACTGAGAGGATCGACTCCCCCCGTCGGCTCGTCGAGAAAGACGACCTTCGGCTCGTGCAGCAGAGCGCAGGCGAGCGCGAGTCGCTGTTTCCAGCCGCCGGGCAGAGATCCGGTCATCAGCCCTTCCTTGCCGCGGAGCCCGGCGATGTCGATCGCCCACGAGCGCCGGGCGTCGAAGGCGGCGCCGCGCAGGCCGTAGACGCCGCCAAAGAACCGCAGGTTCTGACCGATCGTCAGGTCGTCGTAGAGGCTGAAGCGCTGGGTCATGTAGCCGATGCTGCGCTTGAGCCGCTCCGGCTCGCGCGCGATGTCGATGCCGAGGATGTGGCCGACGCCGGCGGAGGGGCGGAGGAGGCCACAGAGCATGCGGATCGTCGTCGTCTTCCCGGCGCCGTTCGAGCCTAACAGGCCGAAGACCTCACCGGGCCGCACGTCGAAGCTGACGTCGTCGACGGAGACGAAGTCGCCGAAGCGCTTCACCAGCCCCCGGACCTCGATGACCGGCTGGTTCATCGGCCCAGCGCCCTCGCGAGCTGAGCCTCGGAGATCCTCAGCTGGCCCTGCGCCACGGCGAGGTCGAGACCGGAACGAAGCGTCTGCGTCTCGGCGTCGAGCAGCTCGGACGACGAGAGGACCCCCTCCCGATAGCGATCGCGCGAGACGCGCTCGTTCTCCTGTGCAGCCTCGAGACCGCGCTTCGAGACGATGACGGCGGCCACGGATGTCTCCAGGTCGAGCGCGCGTTCCGTCACTTCGAGTCGAACACGCAGTTCGACGTCCTCGAGATGCCTCCGGAGCGCTTCGGCTTCGGCGCGCGCCCTCGCCTCGGCGGCCGAAGCGCGGCCGCCGTCGAAGACGTTCCACGACACGCCCACGCCGACGCTCCAGGTGTCCTCCCACGCGTCGGTCATCGGCAGGATCTTCTGGTTCGGGCTCGCGTAGTCGTACGCGGCTGCGAGCGAGGCCTGCGGGAGCCGCGCCGACCGAGCGGTCGACGCCGAGGCGTTGGCCGCTTCGACTCGCGCCCGCAGAGCCTTGAGCTCGGCGCGGGCTTCCAACGCCTCCGCGACGAGACGCTCGATGTCGGATGGAGCGTCCGCCGCGCTCTCGAGCGAATCGGCGGGATCGATCCTCGTCCCGAACGGGAGGTTGAGAATCCTCAGCAGGTTCGCATTCGCCGTTTGCGCTCGATTGCGTGCGCGGAGACGCTGGAGCTCGGCCTGATCGCGCTCCGCCTGAACGGCGAGGAGCTCGTTGCGCGCGGCGAACCCGAGGTCGACGCGGTTCTTCGCGTCGGCGAGATGCTGGTCGAAGGCGGAGAGAGACGCGGTCACCACTCGCTCGGTCTCGATCGCGGTGACCAGGTTCCAGTACGCTGCCGCAGCTTCGAGCGCGGCGTCCCTGTCGCCCGCGACGATGTCCTGTCCGGCAGCGGCGAGATTGCTGCGCGCGGCGTCGATCTGTGAAGTGACCCGGCCGCCGGTGTACAGCGGCAGCTGCGCACCGGCGCGTGCGCGGTAGTTGTCCGGGATGTTGGGGAAGATGATCATCTCGTTCCCGGGAGCGCCGGCGGAGAACTCGGGGACGTCCGAGTTGCGCGTGTAGCCGGCCGAGAGATCGACGTAGGGCATCCGTCCCGCGAGTGCGCCACGCTCGCCTTCGCGCGCCGCGAGCTCGAGCGATTTGAGCTGCGCCACTCGTGGAGAGACGCCGCGCGCGAGCTCGACGACCTCGGCGAGGGTCATCGGGCGAGTTGCTTCCTGGGCGGCAGCAGGAAAGGCCAGAACCGAGAGCATCCCGATGCCGATCAGCGAAACGATGTGGCGCAGGCACTCCTGCCTGCGCGCGGCGCGAAGCGCCGCCCGTATCGGGAGAGATGCGAGAGGCCAATAACGATGGGCGGCGCCGACCGGGGTCGCCTTCGGCGCCGCGCAGGCAGGAGTGCCTGCGCCACATGGGGCGGCGTGGGTCTGCAGTGGTTCTGTGTTCGGAGTCATGCGACCTCCATAGGTGTGCCCGCGCCCGACTGCACGCGTGCGATGAAGACGTCTTCGAGTGTGGGGACGATGGGGCGGACGGCTGTCACCGCGAGGCCGTTCGTCTCGAGGCCCGCATGGAGCTTCGCGGCGATCGCGGCACCTTCGGATGGGGAGGCTTCCGGGAGCGAGACGTGAAGGCGTTCGCCGAAGGTCTGCACGTCGCGAACGCCGGGAGCAGCGAGCAGCCACTCGGCGGCCGAGCGCTTCGGCCATGCGATGACCTCGAGCAGCAGCCCCGCGGCGGAGGCGCGGATCGTGTCGGGCTCGTCGGCCGCGAGGAAGCGTCCGCGGTCCATCAGCGCGACGCGACCGCAGCGTTCCGCCTCGTCGAGGTAGGGCGTCGTGAGCAGAAGTGTGAGCCCTTCGCGCTGCAGTCGCGCGAGAATCTTCCAGAAATCGCGACGTGAGACGGGATCGACGCCGGTCGTCGGCTCGTCGAGAACCAGCAGCTCGGGCGTGTGAATGAGCGTGCAGGCGAGCGCGAGCTTCTGCTTCATGCCGCCCGAAAGGCGTTCGGCGAGACGGTCGCGGAACGGCGCCATGCGAAGGAGTTCGAGGAGTTCGTCGCGCCGCGGCTTCCAGTCGCGCACGCCGTGGACGTCGGCGAAGAAGGCGATGTTCTCGTCCACCGAGAGGTCGCCATAGAGCGAGAAGCGCTGCGAGAGATAACCGACGTAATGGGAAAGCTCGGTGGCGCTGCGGACAGGATCGAGACCAACGGTACGTACGTCACCCGCGTCGGGGCGGAGGAGGCCGAGGACGCAGCGCAGCGTCGTCGTCTTGCCGGCGCCGTCGGGGCCGATGAGGCCGAACATCTCGCCGCGGCGGACGTCGAAGTCGATCCCGTCGACGGCAGTGACGTCGCGGAAGCGGCGGACGAGGGAGCGGACGGTGACGACGGGATCTGCCCGGCGGTCGGAGGCCGCCGGGCCTGCCGGCGAGGACGCCGGCGTTCCGGGCTCGTCAGGCGACTTTGTCACTTCGTCGCCTCCTGGAGGGCGTACATGTTCATCGAGGCGGGCATGCCGGGCTTGAAGAGGCCGTCTTCGTTGGGAAGGCCGATCTTCAGCTTGTATACGAGCTTGGCCCGCTCGTCGCGGGTCTGGACGTTCTTCGGGGTGAACTCCGCCTTCGACGCGATGTAG
>JAMPYE010000294.1 GCA_023700825.1 Thermoanaerobaculia bacterium
CGATCCACTGGGCGGCAGCAACGCTGCGTGAGGCAGCGCGTGGTCGTCCGTGGGAAATCCTCGCGAACCGCATGCTGCCCGGCGACCGCGCCCATCCCCTGCAACTCGTCCGCGGAAAGGCCCCTGCGTTTCTCGCCCACCAGCGTGAAGTGAACAAGCTCTGCATCGGCTTCCAGGCGACGTTTGGCGAGCACCTCCAGTGGGCCTCCGCTTTCGATCGGCCGTTCCCGAACACGATCGGCGGCATCGTCATGCCGCAACCGGACTTCACGCTGGTCATCCAAACTGCAACCGGTTCGCAGCTCGTCTTCGGCGAGCACGATCGCGGGAGCGAGTCACTCGCACACTTCCGTCGCGCGAAGGTTGAACGCTACGCTGAGCTCGCAGATCTCCCTGCCTTCTGTAGAGACACGTTCGGCTTTGCGACCTTTCGGGTTGTCGTCACGGTGGTGGACGCCGTGAAACAGAAGCCCCGGGCGCGAATTGCGACGTTGGCGAATTGCGCGCAACAATCGGCCGCGCAAACGAACATGCGATTCGAGCTGGCCGGGATCACGCACGCCACTCCGGATTCGTTATTCGGTTCTGACGCGGAGAGCCAGAGACAGGAACCGTAGCTGCGAGCGATCAGAAGAGTTTCGTGCTCTCCTCGACCTGTCGCATTCGATCGTCTTCGCTGTTCGATTCCTGCTTAGGCTGTTCACGCTGGCAATGAGGGCAGACTGACGCTTCGCTGTGAATGCTCGACTTGCAGAACGAACAAACGCGTCCTTTCGGGCTGAGCAACACGACGATGACGACGCCGATCGGTCCCAACAGAACCCCGAGACAAAACCCATCACCTCCACGACCCTTCGAGTTTCCGAGCGCAGCGCCGAGAAGGCCCATGAATAGCCAGAGCATGACGTAGCCCATTGAAAGCGTTGTTAGGAACGGTTCTTTCTCATGCTGCGCCCAACGTCAACCCTGCGCAACCACCGCTGGTCCGTGCCCTGCATGCTCGTCAGCCTTCGAAGATCATCACCGTTCCGCTGACTGTATGACACCGCAGGATCCCTTCGCCTGGCCGTACTTTTCTGCAATTGGCTGACGCGTCGTCACAGAGTGTCCCCGAGCTCTCGGGATTCGTTCTCCGCCGCTGTTCAATGTGGGCGCTCACGACGGACGAGTGCCCCTTCACAACACGGATCCTCCGGTGCGCCTCAGCTGTGAGGACGCTCTCTCGCGGCCGGCTCCCGTGATGGAAGCTGCCATCGCACATCGCGCCTTCCATGGTGCCGTTCGATTCGCGCAGAGCTTCCCGAGACACTTGCGAGCCGGTCGCACGAGGGCGCTCTCCGCCCTGATGCCGCACCGAAGGAGGATTCCTATTCCATGCATCTCATTCGTATTCGCAACCGTCCCTACGCCGTGATCAACGGCAAGGACTTCGCTGCCTATCGCTGGTTCGACGCGGGGCGCGCCGGACCGCTCTTCATCCAGGTCGCGGGCCGCACCCCGCTTCACCGCGAAGACTTGCCAACGGACGACTGGCTCGTCGCACAGTCGCACGCGGGCACGATTCGCGTTACGACGGCGTGGCGCAAGCAGTGGTTCGATCACCGGCTCGACGCGACGCGCAAGCTCGCCTTCGCCGGTGCCTCCACCGCGGGGGCGTACTACCTGCTCCTGCGCTACCTCACGCGACGCTTTGGTATCACCTCCGAGGATGCGAATCTCATCGCACGCGCAGGCGAACTCGCCGGGCGCGCTGGTAACGACCACCTCATCGACCGCGTCGCGGACGCGGGCCTCACCGACTCCCATCTCCTCGTCCTCGACCTCCCACCGTACCTCGACACCACCCGCGTCACCGAGTTGCTCTTCGATCCCACTCCTTAGCCGACACCCGCAGTCCTGAACCCAAACCACCTGAAAGGAGGAGACACGTGTCTCTCGCACCCCAGGACGGAGGTGTGCCCTTTTCGGGCCGCCCCGCCAATCACGATCTCTCGTTCCGGCAGTTCAACAAGTCGAAGCATGCGCAGTACTTCACCCCGCTCTGGCTCGCGGAGCTGCTCTTCGAGCTTATTCGGCCGCTCTGCGGCGAGGAGTTGTCCGGTATCTCGGTGTTCGATCCCACCTGCGGCTCCGGGCGCCTTCTCGCCCCCTGGCAGAGCGGCGGGGCGCAGGTGCTCGGCATCGAGCTCGACGAACTCGCTGCCCGCCATGCGGCTTCAACCCTCGGTTCCACGACCGTCCGCACCGGTGATCTCCTCGATTACCGCAACCTTGTCTCCAACGTCTCGCTCGTCCTCACGAACCCGCCGTACGGGCTCTGGTGGTCGCTTCCTGACAAGAACGAGGAGTGGTCGTGTGAAACCACCAGCGGCCTCATCGAGAGTCAGGGAGCGACGCTGGAGATCGCGACGCGCGCACTTGCCTATAGCGGGCTGCTCGTCGCGATCGTGCCGACTTCCACCTTCGCGAACGCGAAGGACCGGATGCTGCGCGACGTGCTCTACGCGAACTACGACGGACTCTGCCAGGTCACGCTCCGGCAGCCCTTCCGGGACGAGTACGGCATCGCGGTCGACTCCGACCTCGTCGTCGCCCGTCGCGGCTACCGCGGCTACGGGGCGCCCTGGAAGCCCGTCCGGGCGGAAGCGCCTCCCGACACGGCACCCAATGTCATTCGCTGGGCGTTTCGTCAGGCGCTCGACTACGGGAGCGATCGGATCTACCCGTCGGCGATGCCGCCGGTACCCGTCGTCTCGCGCCTCGTCTCCGTCACGCCCGCACGCGACGTTCGCATCACCGCCCGCGGGATTGCCGCGAGTGGTGATGCGGCTGGCATGCTCGCGTTTCTCGACGCAACCGAGACCGCGTTCGATCCCGTACGCGGAATCGAGCACGGCATCGTCGCGGCGACGCTCTCGCCGGCATCGATCCTCACGCGCGGCACGCTCCCGGCCGTCGAAACGCTCCTTGCCCTCGGCTTCGAGCCGGAGGTGAGCGAGGCCGACTGCCTGCGCATCGCACGTCTCCAGAAGAAGTACGCACTCCTACGCACCCCCCTGTACCCGCCGCGACCGCATCAGCGGCTCGCGTACCTGGACGACCGCAGCTACACCGCGAAGGAAACGGTGTTGGCTGCCGATGGCACGCCGCTCTTCACGACTGGCCGTGCCTATCACCTTCGCCCGACCTGGGTGCGCCATCGCGAGACCGCCTCGGTTGAGACGGTGTTCGATGAATCGCTCAAGAAGAACGTCGAGCTCATCACCTCGGTCGACCGCGGCTACCTCGCGTTCACCGTCGTCACCGACTGCGGATCGCGCACGTTTCGCGAAATCGACGTCGCCGACGTCGAGATCCTCACGCGCGCATTCGAGCTCCCGGAGATCCCGGATCTCGAAGCCGTGGTGCCTAACACCATCGAGCGAAACCGGCAGTTCCTCGCGGCTCGGTGCCCTTTTCTCTTTCCCTTCCAGCGCGAAGATGTCGCGCGTATGGCGGTCAAAAGTTTTGGCTATCTCGGGTACGAGCAGGGTGGCGGGAAGACCGTCTCCGCTGCCGCGTGGGCACTCCTGCGCGGTGCGAAGCGCGTGCTCGTCATTTGCCAGTCTTCCCTCGTCGAGAACTGGCTCCATGAGCTCTCGAAGTTCGGCTTCGCGGCCCAGCGCCTAACCACCCACCACTCCGTCTCCCGCCTCCGCGAAGAGCGCCGCAACGGCGTTCGTCCCTCCGAGACAATGTTCCACATCACGTCGTTCGAGTTCCTCTCCCTCGTCGGCATCAAGCAGTTCGACCCGTGGGCGTGCCGTTCGTTCAACGCGGACGGCGCGCTCGCACATGAAGTACTCGACAACCGCAAGGCTGCCTGCCGCGTCTGCAAACGCGACTACGGCCAGGTTGTCCGGCAATGCCCGCGTTGCAACGATTCCGCCGGATGGACCGGCGGATACTGCCGCGCGTGCAAGTACCAAGCGTGGACACTGACGCGTGACAGTCGCCAGTGGCCGGCGTACAAACGGATCGCGAAGCTCTTCGGAGCTGTGCTCGTCGACGAGGCGCAGATCGCCAAGTCGAAGAACACACTCCGCGGCCGCGCGGTGCGATCTCTCAAACCGAAGTCGCGCCTCATCCTCACTGGGACGCTCATGAAGGGTTACGTCCACGACGTCTACTTCAACGTGGCCTGGCTCCTCGGCTTCGACACGCCCCTCTTTCCGTATGCGTACCGCGCTGGGGCGAAGCGTTTTCTCTCCGAGTTCGGGACCTACGAGTTCGTCACGCGCCAGTTCGAGGAGACTCTCCACGAAGGACGGGCGAAGCTCCTTCCCGAGGTTTCGAACCTCAATAGATTCTGGAAGATCATGGCGTCGTTTGCCGTTAGGCGTCGGAAGGACGAGGTCTTCGATCTCCCGGCAAAGCAACGGACGATCCACGTGCTCCCGCTCTGCGACCCGCACGGTCGTCTCTACCGTGACTATGCCGAGTGGGCCAAGGAACAAATCCAAAAGGCGCTTCGGCAAAACGAGGCGAACCCCAACATGGGCGTCATCGCGAACGCCCTCTGGAAGCTGCGCTACGCGGCGACGTGCCCCGTCGCGGTCGACTACCTCGATCGCGGCCACCTCACGCAGCCGTCGTGGAATAAGCTCGACCGCCTCACCGCAATCGTGCGTGCGGCTGCCGAGCGCGGCGAGAAGACCATCGTCTTCTCGGGACTCCGGACAATGGTCGCGGCGATCGCGAAGCACCTGCGCGAGCAGGGCATCGCGATTCTCCCGATCACCGCCGAAGTTCCGGCCGCGAAGCGGTTCGCGCTCATCCAGCAGTTCTCGCGCGAGCCGCGCGTGAGCGCCATCGTCGCCTCGCTCAACTGCCTCAACCGCGGATTCACCATCGTCGCGGCCAACCACGTCGTGCTCGTCGACCTCGAGTACTCACCCGAGGCCACCGAGCAGGCCGAGGACCGGGTGCATCGCCCGGGGCAGGACAAGCCGGTCTACATCCACTACCTCCTCTCGCAGGGCACGATCGATCAGATCATGCACGAAATACTCATCCAGAAGTCTGAAGCCATCCGCCACGCGATCGACGGCCGCGAGCGCTTCCGGGATGTCGCGGAACTTCTCCGCAGCGTTACCGGCGATGTCCAGCTCGAGATCGCAAAACGCCTCCATCTGCTCCCCGTCATTCAGCCGGAGATCGCGCTCGCACCGCTTCCCATCCTTCCCGAGATCGTGCCCACCATCCCCGCGAGGGTCGACCTGCCGGAGGTGACCTTTGTCCCGCCGCTCCTCGTGAATGTCCGGCAACTCTCCCTCTTCGACTAACCAATTCCCCACCAACAGTGAAAGGAGTTTCTCGATGGATCTCGTCATCCGTCTGCGTGAGCTTCGTGCTCGCGCAGGCCTCACCCAGGAACAAGCCGCCGAACGCAGCGGCATCGGCGCCAAGACGATCAGCTCATTCGAGTCCGGGAGCCGCATCGACGCGATGAAGCTCTCGCAGCTCGAGCGGTTGCTCGGTGTCTACGGCGTCACGCTCACGCATTTCTTCTCGGACGCCTTCGCAACGGAGCTGCCGTTCTCCCTCGCGGAGGAGTCTTCTCCCACCGATGCGCCCCGGTTTGAAGATCTCCCTGAGCCGGTTCGCATCTCGATTGCCGCGTGGGCGTCTCGCATCACCCGCGCGCACACCGCCATTGCCAGGCCGCTTCGCCCACCCGGCGTCGTTCACGCACACGTTCGCTAACCGTTCACGAAGTCACCACTACCCCTGGACGCCCGGTCAATCGGGCGTCCGAAGGAGGCTCTCCATGCACGCAGTTCACGTGTCTACGATCTCCCTCAATCCGCGCAACAGCGCCCGCCTCACGCGCCTGAGCCGCCGCACGTGTGTTGCGCGCGGACGGCTCGCAAACGCGCTGCTCGCGGACATTCTCGACGCGATCGACTTCAAAAGC
>JAMPYE010000295.1 GCA_023700825.1 Thermoanaerobaculia bacterium
GTGCGCCTCAAGCGCGACCTCGAGTCCGGCCGGCGCCGTTCGGCCGAGGCGCAGGATTCCCGGTCCGGCTCCCCGGCGAAGGCGGCCGAAAAGTCGGTCGCGGTGCTGTACTTCGAGAACCTGAGCGGGGTGAAGGAGGACGAGTACTTCCGCGACGGGATCACCGAGGACATCATCACGGAGCTCTCGAAGATCCGCGACCTGAAGCCGAGATCGCGCGCCAGCGTGCTCGCGTTCCGCGATAAGCAGGCAACTCCCGCGGACGTCGGGCAGCAGCTCGGCGCCGCGTACGTGCTGACCGGGAGCGTCCGGCGCGCGGGGAACCGGCTCCGGATCAACACGCAGCTGATCGATACGCGCACCGACTATCCGCTCTGGTCCGAGCGGTACGACCGCCAGATGGACGACGTGTTCGAAGTTCAGGACGAGATCGCGCGGAAGATCGCCGACGCGCTCCGCATCACGTTGTCGCCCCAGGAGCGCGAGACTCTTGCCGAGAGGCCGACCGAGAACCTGCAGGCGTACGACCTCTACCTGCGGGGGAGGAACTACGCGCGTCGCCGGTCGCGTCAGGATCTCGAGTTTGCGATCCAGATGTTCGAGAACGCCGTGGCGCTCGACCCCGACTTCGGGCTCGCGCACGCGACGCTCGCCTCCGCGTGCGCCGAGTTCTACTACCTGTGCGATCGCACGCCGCGATGGATCGAGCGGGCGCGCGCCGCCACGGCGCGGGCCTCGTCGGCCAGCGGAGAGACGCTGCCGGAGGCGCTGACCGCCCAGGCGTGGCTGTCGTACGCGGAGGAGCGGATGGACGAGGCGGCCGCGCTCGCGCGCAAGGCCGTCAGCATGAAGCCCGACGTGGAGAGCGGCTACTACCTGCTCGCGCGAATTCTCTTCGCGTCCGGGCACCTACACGAGCTGCTGGAGATCTCGGAGGAGGCGCTCTCGCACTCGGGCGAGAACTACAACACCTACGTCCCTCTCCTGAACGCCTACAAGTCGCTTGGAAAGACCGACGCCGCCATGGCGCTCATGCAGCGCCGGATCCAGGTGTTCGAAGACCAGATCCGCAAAGTGCCGGAAGACGCGCGCGCGCGGGTTCTGCTCGCCGCGGACTACGCCGAGCTCGAGCGTGAAGAGGACGCGATGCGCGAGGCGAACATGGCGATGGTGCTTCGCCCGCGCGACGGGCTCACGCTCTACAACGTCGCCTGCGTCTTCTGCGGGCTGAAGAAGAAGGCGGAGGCGCTTGGTGCGCTGAAAAAGGCGTGCGACGCCGGCTTTCGTGACCCGGTCTGGGCCTGGGCCGATCCCGACCTCGAGATCCTTCACGACGAGCCGGAGTTTCTGCAGCTGTACGGGGTGCGCACGGCGGGTTAGGCGCCACGTCGGCGCAGCGAGGCGAGGACCCGGCCGCTCGCCTCGCGTCTCATCACGCGTCGACTGCGCCTGATGGTGTGGGCGGTATCACCAGCCCGGGGGTACTCCGCCGCGCTTCCAGGCCTTGCACCGCCGTCGCTTCAGCGCGTGACCCCGGCTGCCGGATGCATCACGACCGGGTTGAACGGGGCTGCCGCATCCCGGACCGCCTGGCTCGGAGAGCCGTAGAACGTGAAGCGTGTCGGCGCCAGCACTTCGAGAAAGCGTCCGGCGAACCTGGCGGCGAACGTGCCGCCGTGGATCATGGCGGCGTCGGAGTCGGCGTATCGCTCATAGAGGTGGCACAACTTTCCGTCCGCGCTGAAGCTCCACTCGTAATTCAGCGTGCCGGGCTCGTTCGCGAGCGTGGCGCCGACCATTTCCTCCATGAGGGCGCGGACGTCGCTCTCACGCCCTTCCTGAACCTCCAGTTCCAACATCCATGCGACCCAATTCGTCATGCGTTCTCCTCTAGAACTCCCGTTTTGGCGCCGCCTGGTCGGGCCCGACGCGCCCGACTACGATCTCGGCCTTGAAAAAGTTTTCGCCTTTCATCGGCTCTCCGGCGAGACGGCGCAGCATCGCAAGCTGGCCGACGTGAGTCAGCGCGTCGGCGACGGGCCCCTGAAAGAGAGCGTCGAGGGGCGCTGCGATCTCCTCGTCTGCAGCGAGTTGTGCGTCGAGGCGGGCGAGAAGCGAATAGAACCTCGCGACTTCGTCATCCCACGGCAGCGGCTCCGCGTTGCTCCATTTGGGGTCGCCTTTGGCAAGCCAGTGCGCCCACTCGAGGAGATCGCCGATGTGCGCGAGGATCTCGCCCGGCGAGCGTGAGCTCGCGTTCTCGCGAAAATTCGCGAAGGCAGGCGTTGCGCCTCGAAGCGCCTTTCCACACCGGTATGCGAGTGTTGCCAGCGCGTGCCGCAGTGAAGTTCTGTCGAATGTCGTCGCAGCGGTCACCTGAAGTTCTCCAGTCGTCATTGGTATTGCGTCGTGTCGCGCACGTCTTCGTGCCTCGCTTGATGAACCAGTTGAGCGGCGTGGTGCTGAATGTGGCGGGCACAGAGCAGCACGCCGCGAGCAACCGTCGCCGGGCCGAAGTACGCGTGAGTGATCTTCTGGCCGGTTTTCGCGTTGCGAGCGGCCTCGTCGAGCTCCGCGGCGCGCCGCCGGAAGAGCGCGATGCTCTCGGGGCGGTCGAGAACGCCGCCTGGACGGGTTTCCCGCGGCGCGACCGCGCCCTTCGGGAACGCGCCTCCAGCCAGCAGCCCGGGTACCACCGTGAGCCGAAGCAGCCACCGCTGCCAGAGCCTGGTCCGGATCGCCATCCCTGCGCCGCCGGCGAGCTCGCGGAGCAGCGTGTCGTACGTGCACACGAGGTGAGCGAGCACCTCGGCGGGCGACCACTTTCCTTCGCCCATCGGCACGAACCACTGCGCCTCCGGCACGCGTTCCGCCTTCGCGACGAGATCGCCGACGGCGGAGTCGTGGAGCGCGAGTGATGCCGCAACCGAATCGCTTGTCTGCATGGGCGCGGCCAGTCTACCGGCGGCGCCTGCCGCATGAAAGCGCAATCGCGTCTCGTGCGTCGGCTCCCGGTGCCCGATGCCGCCCTCGCAGGGCGAAGCGCGGGTTCGAGTTCTGTCTCCGCGCGGAATGTTCTATCCTCTAACGCAACCCTCGGCTTGCACCCATTCAGGAGGATTCATCGAATGTCCCGCGAACGCTCCGTCCGCCCGGCGATCGCCGTGCTCTTCCTTGGCACTCTGCTGCTGTCCGCCTGCGCGAGTATCGCACCGCCGCCCGTGGCGTCGGCGCCTCCGCGGGAGATCGCTTCCGGCGTCGAACCGCAGTACGACGTCATCGTGGTCGGCGCCGGCCTCGCCGGGTTGACCACCGCGAGGGCTCTCGTCGCCGAAGGGCACGACGTGCTGGTTCTCGAGGCGACCAATCGCATCGGAGGACGCGCGTTCACCGACACCACCAGCTTCTCGATCCCGGTCGACCTGGGCGCCGCGTGGATCCACGGCGTCGAGAAGAACCCGCTCACCGCGCTCGCCGACTGGCTCGGGTTCCACCGCGTGCCCACCAATCTGGACGGCCCTGTATTCATCGGCAACCGGCAACGCAGGTCGGAGGAGCGACTCGAGGCCTTCGGCGTCGAGTACGAGGCGATGGAAGAGGCAATGGCCGAAAAGACGTGCGCGGGAGAAGATCTGGCGGTGTCGCAATTCCTTCCCGAGTCTGAGTTTCGCGCGCTTCTCGCCGCGAACATCGGCCCGCTCGAGGCCGGTACCGAACCCGAGCAGACCTCCAGTCTCGACGCCTCGTCGTTCGAATCCGACGTCGACGACTTCGTCGCGGAGGGTATCGGCACGCTGGTCGCGCGGCTCGGCGAGGGTCTGCGTGTGAGGTTGAGCTCGCCCGTGACTGCGATCCGCTATGGCGACGGCGAAGTGGAGGTGACCGCGAAATCGGGTGACGGGGTCGAGACGATTCGCGCCAGACGCGCAGTCGTGACCGTGTCGACGGGAGTGCTCGCCGCGCGCAGGATCGCGTTTCAACCGGACCTGCCCCGGTCGAAGTGGGACGCGATCGAAGGGCTCCCGATGGGGCTGTTGAACAAGGTCGTCTTCGAGTTCGATGGCGACATCCTTCCGGAGGAAGGCGCGAACGAATGGGTGCTGTACCAGGACCCTGCCGGAGAGGCGACGCCTTCGGGCGCGTCGGTGATGGCGTTCGTCATCAAGCCGCTCGGCGCGAACGCAGTGGTCGGCTTCTACGGTGCGAACCAGGCGAAGTACTACGAGAAAGCGGGAGACAAGGCCGCGATCGAATACGCCACGACGGCGTTGCAGCAGATGTACGGCGAACAGCTCGTCGCGCGCATCAGGACGGATCGCACGAAGGTGACGAGCTGGGGTCGGAATCCGTGGACCCTCGGTTCGTACTCTTCAGCACGGCCGGGAATGTCGAAAATGCACGAGGTGCTCGCCGAGCCGGTCGGCGACGTCCTCTTCTTCGCCGGCGAGGCGTGTGGCCCTCCCGAGTTCAACGGCAGCCTCGCGGCGGCGCTGGTGTCGGGCCGAAAGGCCAGCCGTCAGGTTCACGAAAGTCTCGCGGCGTCATTGGCGCACGCGCCCTAACACAGAAAAAGGGTTGGGGCCGCAGGTTCGAGCTTTCGGAGTCGTCGGCATGAAACGCCGAACCACATACACCCCGAGTACTTGAAACCGCGGCCCCGACCCGGTGTCCGGAGACGTGCTACTTGAAGAGGCCGAGCGCGCGCAGGATGAAGATCAGCAGCACCGCTCCGCCGAGTGCGACGAGGAACCCCACGATGGCGCCGGGCGCCGAGAGACCGAGCAGGCCCGCGAGCCAGTAACCGAGCACCGACCCCACCACTCCAACCACCACGTTGGCGATACAGCCCATCCGGGCGTTGGTCTTCATCACGATGCTCGCCAGCCAGCCGACGATGCCTCCGATGATCAGCGAGATGATCCAGTTCATGTAGTCACTCCTTTGAGTCGCGAGGCATTGCCTCGTCACACGCCGGCAGCCGCGGAATTACTTCCCGAGCTTGCCGGCCATCTGCAGAAGGTCATCGAGAGGATTGCCGTCGCCATCGAGGTCGAGCATCGACGCGAGCCCGCCACCCGAGGTTGCTCCGCCCGGCGCGGCGCCGCCGCCTCCGCCGCCGAACAGGCCCCCAAGCAGGCCGCCGAGCAGTCCGCCACCCGACGATTGCGCCTGTGCCTGCGCCGCTCCGCCGCCCTGCTGTTTCGCCATGTAGCCGGCGACGAGCATCGCGAGCATCGGCAGCATCTTCTTGAGGATCGACGGGTCGAGCCCCGACTTCGCTGCCGCGCCCTGCGCGACCGTGCGGCTCACGTCCTTGGACCCGAAGATCTGTCCGAGCACGTCGTTGCCCTTGCTCACGTCCGTCGGGCCGGGCGAGAGGACGTTGTCGAGCAGGCTCCCGCCGCCGAGCTGCCCGAGCAGCCCGCCCAGGCCGGCAAGGCCGGACGGCTGCGCCTGTGCCTGCTTCTTGAAGCCACCGAGGATCGCAGGGAGAAGCGCCGCAGCGCCGCTCTTCGCCTGGCTCTCGGTGACGCCGAGCTCCCTTGCCATCGACTGAATCCCGCCCGCCTGGGCGATGATGTCGTTGATATCCATTTTGGTTCTTCCTTTCGTGCGGTGCTGTTGTGCAGGTTCGATTCGTTCGCGTATCGGGTAAGTCTCCACGGTCGGCAGAAGCCTCGGACGTAGAACTCGTTCAGCCAGCGGATGTTCAGATCCATGGCAGGCCCGCCTCGGTTTTCGAGGTGGGCCGGTGACCTGGAGCGCTGCCGGCGCGCGCCGAGTCCGGAGCGCCGGCCACTGCGGCCTTACTCGGGGATCTTGAGTTTCTGCCCGACCTTGATCAGGTCGGGGTTCTTGAGGATGTCCTTGTTCGCTTCGAAGATCTTCATGTACTTGGTCGCGTCGCCGTAGTACTTCTTCGAGATCTTGCTCAGGGTCTCGCCCGACAC
>JAMPYE010000296.1 GCA_023700825.1 Thermoanaerobaculia bacterium
AAGTACTACTACTACGGACGGACCGTGGAAGGGCTGCAGTATCCGATCCGCTGCCGCAAGGCGGCTGGCGCGAACGGCGAGCTCGACGAGACAGCGACCGAGGAAGTTCTGCTCGACCAGAACGAGATGGCGAAAGGGATGAAGTTCCTTTCGATCGGCCTCTTCGAAGTCAGCGACGACGACACGTCGCTCCTCTACAGCACCGACAGCACCGGCTACCGACAGTACCAGCTCTTCCGAAAGAACCTGGCCACCGGCAAGGTCGAGGGGCCGCTCGCCGAGCGCGTCACGAACGCCGTCTGGGCCGCTGACAACGCGACGGTTTTCTACGTCACCGAGGATGCCGGCACGAAGCGTTCGGACACGCTATGGCGGCTCGATGCCGGCGCGGCTCCGCAGAAAGTCGCCGAGGAGAAGGATCCTCTCTTCGATCTCCGGCTCGAGAGGACGAGGGACAGGAAGTTCATCGTCGTCGCCTCCACGGCGACCGACACGTGGGAGAGTCGCGTGCTCGACGCGGGCAAGCCCCAGGAAGAATTCAAAGTCGTCCTGCCGCGCGAGAAGGGGCACAAGTACGACGTGGACCACCGCGACGGGCTCTTCTACATCCGGACGAATCGCAACGCGCGCAACTTTCGTATCGTGACCGCGCCGGTCGCCGATGCGTCGCCCGCGAGCTGGAAGCCCTTCCTCGACCACGACAAGGACGTGCTCGTCTCGGGCATCGACCTGTTCCGGGACTTCGCGGTCGTGTCGGACAAGAAGGCGGGGCTCAACCGCCTTCGCCTCTACGACTTCTCGACGAAGAAGTGGCGCGAGATGAGCTTCCCGGAGCCGGTCTACATGCTGTGGCCGGCCGGTACGCCCGAGTACACGTCGGTGAAGTTCCGCTACTCCTACCAGAGCTTCACGACTCCGCCGAGCGTCTTCGACGTCGACATGGCCAGCGGCGACTCGACGCTTCTCAAGCGACAGGAAGTCCTCGGCGGCTACGACCCGGCGAAGTACGCCTCGGAGCGCCTCTGGGCGACGGCGCGCGACGGAGTGAAGGTGCCGATCAGCATCGTCTACCGGAAGGATGTGAAGCGCGACGGCAAGGCGCCGCTGCTGCTCTACGGCTACGGCTCGTACGGCTATGGCCAGAGTGCGTCGTTCGACGCGAGGCGACTGAGCCTTCTGGACCGCGGCGTCGCCTTCGCGCTCGCGCACGTCCGCGGCGGCAACGAGATGGGTGAGGCCTGGCACGACGATGGGATGCTGATGAAGAAGCAGAACACGTTCTTCGACTTCGTCGACATCGCCGACTACCTGGTGAAGAACAAGTGGACCTCGAAGGACCGTCTGATCATCGAGGGCGGCAGCGCCGGAGGCCTCCTGATGGGCGCGGTCGTGAATCTCCGGCCCGATCTCTTCAAGGCGGTCCACGCCTCGGTGCCGTTCGTCGACGTGATGAACACGATGATGGACCCGAGCCTCCCGCTCACCGTCGGCGAGTACCTCGAGTGGGGGAACCCGAACGAGAAGGCGGCCTTCGACTACATGATGTCGTACAGCCCGTACGACAATCTCAGGAAGGGCGCGTATCCGGCGATTCTCGTCACGACGAGCTACAACGACAGCCAGGTGATGTACTGGGAGCCCGCGAAATACGTGGCGAAGCTGCGGACCCTAAAGACCGACAAGAACGAACTTCTGCTCAAGTGCCGGATGCAGCCCGCCGGCCACGGCGGAGCGTCGGGCCGCTACGACGCGCTGAAGGAGAAGGCCTTCGAGTACGCATGGATGCTCGCGCAGGTGGGGATCACGAAGTAGGCCGTCATCTCGCCGCGATCAACTCCGCGGGCGTGACGAAGCGACAATCGCGCGTCGTCGCGAGCTTCAGGAGAAGGCGGAAGTTCTCCTCGCAGTCCTTTTTCTGCTCGTGTCTGATCGTGACGTCGGTCCTTGCGACCGGAGCAAGCCACCCGTTCGTGGAACTCTTCCGTAGAATGTAGCCGAAGGCGTCGGGCGTGAAGCAGAGGTTCAGGGCGATGCAGATGGGTCGAGCGTTTTTCGGGAGCCCCAGGCTGGCGGCGGGCAGGAAGCCTGTGGAGATCGGCAGCAGCCAGATGTCCCGGCGCTGGAAGGCGTAGCGCCTCAGGTAGTTGGCGCGCGCCGGTCGGAACGGGCTTCGCCAGACTGCGCGGTAATCGGGCATCCACCCGCTGAATTTCTCCTTCGTCCGCGCGTACGGGGATCCTGTCTGCCCGGGCTCCAGCGTCAGGTCGTATCGAATTCCGAGGTCTTCGAGGAGCTGGATGGTCGACTCGTTCATCCAGTGATCGCCGAATCGAAAACTGCGGCAGGGCCTGCCGAACGATTCCTCGAACGCTGCCGCTCCCTTCCTGACGCAGGTCTCCACCCATGCTTGATCGGCGTACTCGGCGACCCAGTCGTGGTCCGCCTCGCTCCACTTCCACGAGTGCACGTGCAGGCCTAACTCGTCTCCGTGCGCTTCGATCGCATCGAAGAGCTCTCTGTTGCGTCCGGCCGCCCAGGAACAGTCACCGTAGACCGACTCGATCTGCGGGTCCATCCGGACGAACCACGAGAAGTGAACGGGGGTGCCCGTGCGCGACTCCAGTTGCCGTCGCAGCCCCTGGAACAGCTCGACACTCTCTTCGAAGCCGCGCCAGTCCGCAGGCTGGCGAATCGTGCGCTCGTCAGGCTCCACGTCGATGATCAGAACGACGGGGAGTTGCCTTCTCAATCGCATTCGCCCGATCAACCGATCTCGAGCCAGCTGAACCAGACCGGATGGTTCGCCTTGTACCACTCGAGCACGGTCCGGATCCTCGCCCTCTTCTCCGCGGGCATGACGCTGTCGTCGACCCGGTCGAAGAAGACGCGGATCGTCTCGCCGTCGTGCTCGAGCGCCTGGGAGAACATCGTCTGCAGCTCGTTGCGGATGCGGCCCGAGTCGGAGATCTTGACCGGCCGCGTCGTGTGGTCGACGCCGCTGATGAACCGGACGAGCAGCGGGCTGAAGACGTGCCGCATCTGGTCGAACGGCTCCATCATCCGGAGCGTGAACGTGACGATCGCCGAAGCGTTGCGCGTCGCGAGGCGCGTCGTGACGCGGTAGACGCCGTCCGACACCTTCGTCACGCCCTTGCTCCCCGTGTAGGGATCGTCGCCCATGTAGCCGATGCAGGCGAGCACGCTCCACTGCTTCTCGGGAGAGAAGTCGTCGGCACGCAGTACCTCTTTCCCCATCGGCATGTTCGCGACCTCCGCCTCGCGGATCGCCTCGGCGTACGTCGCGATCTTCGCGGCGTCGACGCCGCGCTCGCCGTAGACCTCGCGCACGCTCGCCTCGAAGCCTGGGTCGTCGGGATGCAGGTGCATCAATCGCCCTTCCTCGCGGCACGGCAGCTCGAAGGTCGACGAGAAAGGGACCATCGTCGCGTCGACGTCGAGCACCTCGGCGAGGCTCGTCGCCTGCACCGCCTCAGCCGTCGCCGCGTAGCCGTCGCAGAGGAACACGTGTGTCGCGCCGCCCGCGTCTTTCCAGCTGCCGACCATGAACGTCGGGGCGTACGTGCCGGAGTCGGTGAAGACCGGGATGCCCGTCGGTCCCTTCCACCCGTCCTCGACGAGGTGGACGCCTAACGCTCCCCATTCCGCCCAGAGGTCGCCGAGCCTTGCCTGGCGGCTCTTGCCGCGGAGAGTCCAGACGTGGATGTTCTCGCGCTGAATCCCGGGGTATGCCGTTTCGATCGCTTCGACGACGCGGCTCCGCGGCGCGCGGAAGTCGAGCAGCACCGACGTGCGCTCCGCGGCCACGACGACCGGCTTCGGCACGGTGAGGCATCCCATGTACGCCTCGTACGGCTTCGCCATGCGGAGAGGCGCGTCGAAGACGTGAAGGACCGCCATCGGCCCCGTCTCGTGCCCCTCGGCGAAGCGCGAGGTGCACTCCAGCGTATCGACGGCCGCACCCCAGATCGTGATCCCCCGGTCCTGAAGCCATCCGTAGAAGTGTTCGAACGTATGGCCCGGCTCGTTGAGCAACCGCCTGACACGCCGGTCGACCGTTCTCGCGACCTCGGGTCTGGCGTAGACGCGGCCGAAGCCGAGCAGCGGATTCGCGCCCATCTCCGGCGTCTCGCCGGCCTTCGGCATCAGTCCTTCGCCGAGGCTGACCATGAGCGCGTGATTCTCCGGGAGGGTGCGCGTGAGATGCCAGAGCCCCTCGCTCATGACGTACGCGCTGATCGCGTCGGCACCCTTCTTCACCTGGTTCAGGCCGGCCTTGTCCTTCCCGGCACCGCCGCCGAAGTCGCCGAACAAGCGCGTTCCGAGCGCCGTCGTGGCTGCCGTGAGCGCGAGGCAGCGCGTGATGCCGCGCGGCGTGAACGACAGGTCGTAGACGGGTTCGGCCTGGGCGCGCTGCACCTCGACGTCTTCGAGCCAGAGGTGAAAGCGAAGCAGCACCGGTCGGGTGTCGAACACCCACTGCGCGATCGTGTTGCGCTTTTCGAGGTTTTCCAAGTAAGTCCCCTTCCGAAGTCGTCGTGGTGCCGATTCTAGCGTTATCGCCGGCATTGCGCGCGGCAGGCTCGCGGAAACGGGGCTCCGTCGCTCGCTCGTCGAGCGCGCTACGGAACATGACTTGCGAGTGCCGAGGACAACCCGCTGGTGGAAGAAGGAATCGTTCATCGCCCGGGAGGGCTGGCAACTCGCGGAGGGCAGGTATATCCAGCGATATACGAACGATCGGATGCCATAAACATCCGCACATCGAGTAGCATTGATCGACCCTGAATCGATGAAGTACCGGCTGCGAGCGACCGCTTCGCCTGCTTCGGATCCGGCATCGCACGAAGGCGAGGAAGTCGCGATTTCCAGGAACCTGCTTCACTGCCGGCCAATGCGCGCAGAGCCGTTTTCCGGCAAGTTCGTTTCGCTCAGGAGAATCGAATCGAATGATCGGTAGAACCATCGGCCACTACAAGATCACCTCGAAGCTCGGGACTGGCGGCATGGGCGTCGTCTACGAGGCGGAAGACACTGTTCTCGGCCGCCACGTCGCGCTCAAGTTCCTTCCGCCCGAGCTCGCGCAGGACGAAGCGGCACTTCAGCGTTTCCAGCGGGAAGCCCGCGCGGCCTCGGCACTCAACCATCCCAACATCTGCACGATCCACGCGATCGACCAGCACGAGTCGGAGCACTTCATCGTGATGGAGCTCCTCGAGGGCGAGACGCTCGCGGAGGTGCTCCGGCGCGGGCCGGTGGAGACGCGCGAGCTTCTCTCCGTCGCTCTGCAGCTGATCGACGCGCTCGAAACCGCCCACTCGAAGGGGATCATCCACCGCGATCTGAAGCCGGCGAACATCTTCGTCACGTCGCGCAAGCAGGTGAAGATCCTCGATTTCGGCCTGGCGAAGATGGACCTCAAGCGCGCCGTCGACCCGGGGGCGACCGACATTCGCAAGGACGAGCTGACGATGGCCGGCACGACGGTGGGCACCGTCTCGTACATGTCACCCGAGCAGGCGCGCGGGCAGATCACCGACGCGCGCAGCGACATCTTCTCCCTCGGCGTCGTGCTCTACCAGATGGCGACCGGGGTGCTTCCTTTCCCGGGCGAGACCTCGGCCGTCATTTTCGAGGCGCTGCTCTCCCGCGATCCGAAGCCGCCGACCGAGGTCGTGTCCTCGCTTCCTGCCGAGCTCAATCGCATCCTGGCGCAGGCGCTGGAGAAGGACCGCTCGTATCGTTACCAGACCGCCACGGAACTGCGCACTGCGCTGCTGCGGTTGCGCCGCGACCTGGAGTCGGGCGGGCGTCCTGCGGCGGAGAGCTCCGGCGGACGCACGGCGGCACAACAGGCGGACGAGAAGTCGGTCGCGGTCCTCTACTTCGAGAACCTGAGCGGGGTGAAGGAGGACGAGTACTTCCGCGACG
>JAMPYE010000297.1 GCA_023700825.1 Thermoanaerobaculia bacterium
GATCTCCGTGGGGTCCCTTCTCTCCGTCCTGCGTCGCCCTGCCGGCGTCGCCACCGCACGAAATGGCTGCGAGGCTCGAAAGTGCCAGGAGGGCCATCACCAGAATCCGGTTACTTTTCATCATTGCTATTGCTCCGATCCGTCGTATCGATTGGTGTCTTTCCAGTCAGGCGATCGAGTTCCGCGAAGGCATGGTGGAAGTCGGCCTGTGCGCGCACGAGCTGCGCGCGCGCCGCGGCGAGAGTTCGCCGGGTGTCGAGAACCTCGAGGTATCCGAACTTTCCGAGCCGGTATCCCTCGGAGACGGCAGCGAACACGCTCTCGGCGCCCGGCACCATCCCGTCGCGAATGTTCCGAACTTCGGAATCGGCACGCACGAGCCGCTCGTAGGTCTCGGCAAGAAGCTGGCGTATCCGGACGTCGGCCGCACGCTGATCCTCCTGGGCGCCGGCCAGTCGCTCGCGCGCCTCCTGCAACGCTCCTCTGTTGCGGTCGAAGAGCGGAAGGGGAATCGTGGCGGTCGCGATATACGCATCGTCACCGAGCTCGAAGCGGCGGATTCCGCCCGCGAGCGTAACGTCCGGAATCGCGCGTGCGCGCTCGAGCTGCACCGCGCTTTCGCGCTCCACGATCGCAGCCATCCACCTGCTCAGATCGGGGTTGCCTACGGCGTGCTCGAGAACCGATTCGTACGAGGGAACCACGGGGACGGCCGCGAGATCACCCGCGACGCCATCGAACGCCGGGCTATTACTTCCCCACATCGCTGCGAGCCGGGTTCGGGCGGACGAGAGCTCGCTCTTCGCTCGATCCCGGTCGATTCGCTCGGTTGCCAGTGCAACCTCGGCGCGGGTCTGCTCGATCGGTGACACCTTGCCGGCCTCGACACGGGCAGCGACAGCACGGGCCACCTCTTCCGAGACCGTGACGCTTTCATCCGCGAGCTCGAGTCGCCGCTGGCCGGCGAGCACCTCGAGAAACGCCTGCCGGGCACGGGTGAGGACGTCGAGGCGTTTCGACTCGTACTCCCAGTGCGCAACATCGCGTGCGCCACGTGCCGACTGCACTCGTGCGCTTCGCTCGCCACCAAGTTCGAACAGTTGTCCAACCTGAAGCGTCGATTGCTCTCCGCCCGTGACCACGTCGTCACCGCCGAAGTTTTCAACGACAACGGAAATCTCGGGGTTAGGCAAGGCCCTTGCCTGCACGACTCGGCCGTCGCGAGCGAGGAGCTCACGGGCTGCGCTGGCGAGCTCCGGGTTCCCGCTCATCGCGAGCTCGAGCGCATTGGTCAGCGTCAGAATCCCAATGGCTTTCGCATCCGAAACGTCGCTGGAGTGCGTTTGAGCCTTGGCGGCTACGCCGAAATGGAGAGTAAATAGAACAATCAGAATGCACGAAGTACGTCTCACGCGTGGCTCCTCTATTCGAAAAACTGAAAACGGGTGACAGACAGGCAAATGCGTGTCTGCGTTCCGGAACGGAGGAGCGACTAGATGCGGAAAGTGGAGAGGAGGGGCTGTAGCGCGGAGCCGGGCCCCGATCGAATTGCGCCGGATCGACACCGATCCATCGCGGAAGGCTGCACGTCGAGCGAGGCGTCGGTCGAGGCAAACGCCGTGGTGCACCCGGCGCCGAATGGATTCGCGGCAGCAATCGTCAGCGACGGGGAAATGCCTGCAGAAATAGATGGCACCGCGTGGTGTTCGTGCGCCGGGGTGTCGGCCGGCGCGGATTGCGCGCCAGAATGACGGTCTCCGTGCGTCTCGTGGAGCACGAGGTGGATACCGAACGCGAGGCAGACGAACAGGCAGGCGGCGGCGGTAGCCACCGTCAGTAATTCTGCGGACCTGCGAGTCGCGGCATACATGCGTTAGCGGGGAGGAACGCCGCGATTCGCGATCAAATTCCGACACCGAACAGCACCTGCCGCCGAATCGGTCCGGTCTGCGGGCGCGAGCTGCTCGGGAGGATTGGGCGGTTTTGACGTGTGCGGAACAAAATGCGGAGAAGTCTCCGGCTCGCGTCGCGGAGGCGATCCATCGGTGATTTGGCTCCGCCGCACAACAGGAGGAACATGTGCACGAATGAGTAAGGGTCCCGCTTACGCCCTCGCCGCAGCCGCTTTGTTTGGCGCGAGCACGCCGCTCGCGAAGATGCTGCTCGGAAACACCGATCCGGTCGCGCTCGCTTCGGTGCTCTATCTCGGTTCGGGCATCGGTCTCGCGCTCTACCGGGCTCTCGCCGGAAAGCGCACGGAGGCGAAGTCGCGACTCGGCCGCGGCGAGATCAAGTGGCTCGCAGGCGCGATCCTCTTGGGAGGCGTCATCGCTCCCATCCTGCTACTCGGAGGTCTGCAGCGGAGCAGCGGCGCCACGGCGTCTCTGCTCCTCAATGCGGAAGGCGTGCTCACCGCCCTTCTTGCCTGGTTCATGTTCCGCGAGAACTTCGACCGCCGGATCGCGGCCGGGATGGCAGCGATCGCGGCGGGAGCAGTGGTCCTGTCCTGGGGAGGAAGCGCGAGCCTTTCGTCGGGCGCCCTTGCAATCATCGCGGCGTGCGCCTGCTGGGCGCTCGACAACAACCTCACGCGCAACATCTCGGCATCTGACCCGATCGCGATTGCGATGTGGAAGGGGCTAGCAGCAGGTTCGGTGAACGCGGTCATCGCGCTCGCTCGCGGCGCAGAGATGCCGGATGCTCGTTTCCTGCTTGCGGGCGCGCTATTGGGCCTCGCCAGTTACGGCGTCAGCCTTTCGCTGTTCGTCACCGCGCTGCGCGAGATCGGCACGGCCCGAACGGGCGCCTACTTCTCCACCGCGCCGTTCATCGGCGCAGTTCTGTCGGTACTCGTCCTGCATGAGGAGGTCTCGCTTCGGCTCGTCATCGCAGGGTGCCTCATGCTCCTCGGCGTCTGGCTTCATCTGACGGAGCGCCACGCACACCCGCACACTCACGAGGTACTCGTTCACTCGCATGCGCACCGGCACGACGAGCACCACCACCACGAACACGCTCCTGACGACCCGCCGGACGAGCCGCACTCACACTCCCATCTGCACGAGGTCGTGACCCACGAACACGACCACCACCCCGACATCCACCACAGGCACGACCACCGTTAGGCCCGACCGGCCGTTGCCACGATCGCCGCGCCGTACCCGATCACCATCGACGCGAGCGCCTCGCGAGGATGGAGCGGCGTCGCGGGCGTGATAACGTACCGGCGATTTCCATCATGCCTTCGATCCAGAACTTCCTTTGGTTTGCCGTCGCCGCGGTGCTCGAGATCGCGGGCTGTTACGCCGCGTGGATGTGGCTTCGTTTGGGACGCAGCGCGTGGTGGCTCGTTCCCGGAGCGATCAGCTTGATGTTGTTTGCGGTCGTGCTGACCCGGGTCGACACAGGCTTCGCGGGACGGGCGTTCGCAGCGTATGGCGGCGTCTATATCGCCAGCTCGCTCGCCTGGCTCGTGCTCATCGAGCGCGCTACGCCGAGGGCCACGGATTTCCTCGGAGCGATCGTCTGTCTCGCCGGCGCCGCGATCATCGTCTACGGGGCTCGATGGGCGTCTGGATGAACTGATTCGGTTTCGTTCACGGCCTTCTGGTCAGATTCGCTTTCGCTCGAAATGGCGGCGTGCGAGGCAGGACGCGCAGACTCGAATCTGTCGGTGTCGAATCCCGGATTCACTGCCCACTAGTTCTCGGAACCACGACTTCGGAACGGGAAGCGGAGCATCCAGGCGAGCGATTGGTTCGTCTCCTCGAGCAGGCCCGGCAGTCCGATCTCGATCGGCGAGTCGACCGACTGCCTCCGGTAGGTTCCAAACAGCCGGTCCCACCACGGCAGGTTGAAGCCGAAGTTCGAGTTCGTCTCCGAGGGGTGGAACGAATGGTGAACGCGGTGCATCGCCGGAGTCACGACGATGAGTCGCAGCAACCGGTCGAGCTTCTCGGGAAGCCGCATGTTCGCGTGGTTGAACATCGACGTCAGGTTGAGAACCGACTCGAACACGAGAACCGTGACGGCGCTCGCGCCGAGCAGGAGCACTGCGGCGTACTTGATCACCATCGAGGCGAGCATCTCGATCGGGTGAAAACGTGTCGCGAGGGTGATGTCGAAATCGAGATCCGCGTGGTGTACGCGATGGAAGCGGAACAGCACCGGCACGAGATGGAAGAGCATGTGCTGCCCGTACACGACGAGATCGAGCGCGACGATCGCGAAGATCATCTCGAGGGCAGGGTTCAGCTCCACGCGATTCAGAAGCCCCCACCCGCGCTGGTCCGCGAGAATCGCCGCCGCGACGGCTCCCGCGGGAAAAGCCACACGGACGACGACCGTGTTGATCAGCAGCATCGCCAGATTCCTAGGCCACCTCACGAGTCGGCGAATGCGGAGCCCGGCCTCGGGTTTCGCGACCTCGAGCGATGCAAGCATTGCGAACCCTGCAACGAAGATGGCGAGCCTGATCAGTGCCTCGGAAGGAATCATCTGGGTCACTCCGGCGCGATCTCCGTCAGAAGACCAGCACGCGGCCGGCGGCGGTCGTCCAGTCGGTAAGCTCGTCCATATTGCTCCGGTGAGCGCCTTCGGCAAGTTCCTCGACGGTGATCCCGCGCGCGTCCATACAACTGCCGCAGACTCCCGCGACGCCTCCGCGCCCGACGATTCCCTTGAGCATCGACTCCAGGTTGTAGTACCCGGTCGGCGTCTTCTGCCCCTTCTTTGCGCGGCTCGCCGCGTCTCCCATGAAGAAGACCTTCACTCGTTCGCCCTCACGCTTCGTGAGGCTGAAGGCGAGTCGAAGTCCGTTGTAGCTGCGTTCCGTGCCGTACGGCGGATCGTTGAGAATGATGAGTGTGTCCATGTTGAGGTCCTTTCGGTACGTCGGTAACGGCGCGATTCACTCGAGTGGTCGGCGCCCTTCGCGTTCGGTTCGAGTCAACTCCGGCGCGAGCGCGCCTCACGCTTCCCGGCGGGAGAGCCTCCCGCTGCGACGCGGAGTCCCGCCTTATGCCATTCAGCTACACCGTCTTCGAGCCTTTGCGCCCGCCGTCCGCTTTTGACGAGCACCCGGACTGCCTCCACTGCAAGCGTGCAGTACGGCCCGCGGCAATACGCGACGATGTCTGTTCCGCGTGGCAGCTCCGCGATCCGGCGCCTGAGCTCTCCGAGCGGCATCGACAACGCGCCTGGAAGGTGGCCCGCCTCGTACTCATCGCCCGGGCGCACGTCGATGAGGATCGCTTCGCCCTCTCGAAGCCGCCGGACCAGCGTCGTCCGGTCGACCTGCTCGACGTCCGCGGTGCGCTCCGCGAGCGCTGATCGCGCCGCAGCCATCTCCGCGAGTTGCACCTCGCCGATCTCCCGGAGACGAACCAGCAGATCCCCGACGGCGGGAGATGCGAGCTTGTAGCTGATGAACACCCCCTCGCGCACGGCATCGACGAGCCGCGCCTCGCGGAGAACCCTGAGATGCTGCGAGACGTTGGCGACCGATTGCCCCGCGGCCTCCGCGAGGCGCTCCACGGTGCGCGGGCGCTGCGCGAGCAGGTCGAGAATCCGGATACGAACCGGCGCGGCCAGCGCCTTTCCGAGGCGGGCGAGCTGTTCGGCACGGAAGACGTCGTCGCTCATTGGGGCAGTATTCAAGCAAATACTTGAATATATGTCAAACCGATTGAAGTGTCTCGTGCCCCCGATGGCGAGCCGTCGGTAATCGGCCCCAGGTGTCGTCTTCCAACTCAGTGTGTCGGGAACCTCAATCGCCGCGTCGCGGAATAATTGAACGCAGCCCCACGCTTGCAAGCCGCGTCAGGTTTGTGTCGGTCCATGGGCGAAATGCTGCGACAGCTGATCGTGAAACTCTCCGAGCCGCGCTTCATCGCGCGTGCCGCGGCGGTCTTTCTCCTCTCGATAACCACTCTCGACCTCGCGCTAC
>JAMPYE010000298.1 GCA_023700825.1 Thermoanaerobaculia bacterium
ATCCGCCGCCGACCGACCCCGATGGGGGCGTGATTCAGTTTCCTGGTGGTTAGGGAGCTCGCGCCGGCCGGTTCTGCGCCGCATGCCGGAGAGGCGTGCGGCGCAGGCTGCCCCGGGTCGCTGCAGCGATCCGGCTCGCATGAACCCGGCGAGCGCGGATGTGACTGAACGACTCCGCGACGAGTTCAGCCGAGTCTCCGCTCACTGAGGTGCGCGCGCTCGGACGAGAGAAATCTGCCTCGACGGGTAGGGTTTCGTCCTGGCCAGCCACTCCTGAGCAGGGGGTGAATTCTTCATCGACGCCGGACTGGGGCCCGGCGACGGATGCTCGACTCGACCACACGAGCCTGGCCTAAAGGAGGCAGACCATGACCTGACGACCGATTGAGCCCTCGACATGAGCATCAGCGACGTTACCGCATCGTCAGCTACCGCCTACAACACCCTAACCAGGAGGCAATCACTTTGAAGCGATACCTCGCAGTCTTCATCGCTGTTCTGGCTGTTTCGTTGGTTCCGTATCCAGTCGACGCGACGTGCAACGGCTACTCGAACAGCTCTGTGCAGTGGGACCCCTATTACGGCAACTATTGCGGTGGAACCGGCGGCGGCTGCACGGAATGCGTCGACGGCGAGTACAACAGCTGTGTGACCAATGGAAGCTCGTGCGTACCCGGCGTCCGACATCGGGACTTTTGATTCAGCGACAGGTTCCCTACTGACTACTTGGCCCGACCGGGCGGAACCGCCCGGTCGGCACGGGGGCTCATGATGCGCCGTTCCTTCCTTTCGATTGCAGTCGTCCTGGTGGCCATGTCCGGTCTCAACTCCCTGGCCGCCTCCGTTCCCACCCGCAACGAGCCTGCGTCGTCAGGCTCCGTTCGTGTCATTCAGGACGTCGAGCTGCCGTCGGGCCTTCGGTTCGTTCGCGATGTCAGGTTCGAGAGCGAGTCGTCGGTGCTGCTCGCCGCGGGGCGTCCCGGCGTCTTCCGGTTCAACCTCGCTACACGCGAATCGACGGCGGTCGTACCCGGAACCGGCCCTGGCAGCTTCTTCTTCTCCGCGCGCCTTGCGCGAACCAGGTCGACGCTGCTCGTGGCCTCCGCGTTCATCGCCTTGACCTGGCGAGGTGCGAACGGCGACACCCAGGAGCCGTTCCTTTTCGACGCCATCGTCGACGTCGACATCTACGGCGACCGGGTGGCTCTTATCGGCGCCCGCAAGGACGACGCGGGTCGCTGGAATCCCGAGAAGGGTGTCGTCTGGACCGGGACTCTCAGCTCGAAGCTCTCGGATCTCTCGCCACTCATCACCACGGAGAAGGAAGGAGCCTCCGATCCGGTCAACGGATGTCACTATTTCGAGCTCGGTGCCCTTCGCTACCTCGACGACGGATCACTCTTCGTCGTGCCGGGCGTGCAGCCCGGCATCTTCCTCTACGGGCCGGACGGCCGGCTCAAGCGAACCTGGGACAGCGGCACGTTAGGCTTCCAGGATCGCTGCGATCTCTCCATCGAGGAAGTGCAGCTCTTTGCATCGCAGGGACCTCCGCGCTGGAAATGGCTCGAGAAGCGCGCGGTACTCGACGACGTGCTCGACCTTCCCGGCGGCCCCGCGCTCGTGATCCGCAAAGTCGAGAAGGGCCGGACGTCGTGGGATCTGGTCCGCCTGGCCAGCAAGACCTCGACGGAACGGCTCCCGTTCCATTCGCCGAATCCCAACGCACACCTGCGGGCCGACGTCCGTCTCGGCAAGATCGCATTCGTGATCATCGAGTACGCGATGCCCGGCGAGCCGCCTCCCGCGCCTCCTCGCGTGATCCTCGCCGAGGTGACTCGGTGAGCCTGCTCTGTTTGCCCCTGCTGATCGCGGCGGCGTTGCAGCTCGGCGCGGGCGAACCGGCACTCCACGCGATCGCGGTTTCGGCCGACGGCGAGCTCTCGCAACTGACCCGCGAGCAGCTTCACGATTCCGCTTCACTCCCGGCGGCCGATCACTACTGGGTCTGGAACGACGAGAGTGCCGCGACGAAGTTGTCGGGCGAGCAACTTGCGTCACTCGTCAACGGAAGCGAGCCGATCGAACCCGCACGCCAATGCGTGTTGCGATTCAGCCCTCTACGGAAGGAGATCGAAACCGGGCTCGTGCGCGTCGCACCGGTGGAAATGTGGGCCGAAGTCCCCGAGGAGCTGATCCCGACCATCGCGCTTCCGAAGGCGCCACCGTTCACTGTGCCCGTGCCACCACGCGGCCCCGCTCGCCTGCGCGTCTCGATGAACGGAGAGGGTTCGTCGTGGGTCGAGCTGCCCGCGAGCGCCTCCGAGATCCCCGTGCCGTTGTCGCCAACGCGCGATCACGCGCTGAAGGTCGTCGACGACGACGGCCACGCGATCCCTGAAGTACGGCTCTCGATCCTCGCGCGTCAGTCGCGCGGCGAAAGATACCTCGCAAGGCTCGTCGGCGACGCCGCAGGTGTGGTGACGTTGCGCGCGCTTCCGCAGCACGTCGACTTCGGTCTCGTCGTCAGTCAGAGGAGTCATGCCTCATTCACGTTCCATGGCAGCGTGCGTCAGTTACCCCACCGCGTCACGTTGCCGAAGGGCGCCGTCCTCACCGGGCACCTCGCCGACGGAGAGAAGAAGCCGGTCGCCGGGGCGAGCGTCGTCGTGGAGACGTGGGTCTCCGACAAAGCCGCCGCCCTCTTCCGCAAGGAGAGCCGGAGCGACGAGTACGGGAAGTGGCGCATCGACCAGGTGCCGATGCGCAAAGTCGTGCTCGTCATCCGTCACGCTGGATTCGCGACGACACGCACTGAACTGGAAGTCGATCAGTCCTCCGTAGATCTAGGCCGCCAGCTTCTCTCGCCAGGCGCTGAGGTCACGGTGAAAACTGTCGACGATCGCGGAGAGCCCGTCGCCGGCGCCACGGTTCAACTCGAACGAGACGAGATTGCCGTGACGACAGACAAGAAGGGGCTCTGTTCGCTTCGCGGAGTCGATGCGCTCGCCGAGTTGCACGGCAGAGTCGCGGCGAGCGGTCACCTCGACACGAAGTTCTCGCTCCGCCCTCCCTTCGATCGTCCCGTCTTCGAGGTCGTCGTCCCGCGCGGATTTGAGGCCGGCGGTCGGTTCGTCGACACGGACGGCGTGCCCGTCAGCGACGGAAGCGTGCGAATCCAGACGGGGAACTCCTACCGCGTCGACGTGCTGGAGACGAACGGCCGCTTCCGGCTCACGCTCGCCCCGGGCGTCGATCATGAACTCACATTCATCTCGCCCGGCACCGGCCAGACGCTTCTCCGCGTCAGGCAAGGGAGCGCCGGTGAGCAGCGCGACCTTGGCGACGTCCGTCCCGTTCCGGGTGGAACCGTGCGCGGACGACTCGTCTCCGTCGAACAACCCGACGGCATCGCCGGCGCAACGATCTGGACTCCGCGACCCACGGGAGCTGGAGCCCTGCTCGCATGGCTCGACGGCAACATCGCGAGCGCGCGGTGCGACGACACCGGCGCGTTCGAGCTCCGCGGCGTCCCGTGGGCGCCGCTCACGCTCCGGGCCGACGCTCCCGGCTACGCGCGGCGCTACATCGACCTCACGCTCGTCGCCGACCAGCCGCCCGCGGACCTCGGAGTCGTAACGCTCGAGCGCGGCGTCGATCTCGAAGTCCTCGCCGCCGACGCCCCTGACGGCGCGATCGCAAAGCTCGACCTGCGGGGCGAGTGGCTCGACCTCGACATACTGACGTCACAGCTCTCGGAAGGGGTCGCGCGTTTCGACGCCGTCGGGCCCGGCGACGTGATCGTCACGGTGAAGAGCGGCCGTGATGTCGTCTGCGAGGCGAGGATCACGATTCCAGCCGGCGTCCGGTCGCATCGCGCCGACTGCCAGGGCGAAACGACGACCGTCGACGGCACGGTGACTCTCGGAGGGAGGCCGGCGGGACGCGGCACGATCACCTTCGCCTCCGCCACCGCCGCCGGGCCCGCGGCAATTATCTCGAGCGTCTCTCCCTCGGGCGCGGTCAGGCAGGAAACCTACGGAACGGGCTCGCCGAGTCGCACGGCCAGCGTCGACACGCTCGGGGAGTTTCGCCTGACAGGAATGCGCGCTGGAGAGTGGAAAGCGACGTGGCAGGCCGAGGGTGCGGGTCCGTCGCCGCCGCGGAGCGTGACGATCCCCGACGTGCGGACGCTCGAGGTGACGCTCGACTTCCCCGCGGGAGGGATCAGCGGCCGCGTGGTCGACGCCGATCGCAACCCCGTGCCGCGCGCGCGGGTGCTCGAGCTAGACGGCGGCGCGGCGGTCCTTGCCGGCCCCGACGGGACGTTTCGGTTAGGCGGCATCGCTCCCGGACGGACACGGCTCCAGGCGCGACTCGGAGAGAGGGAGAGCGACATCGTCGAGACGGTCGTGGAGCCCGATCGTGACGGCGTAGCGGAGCTCGTGCTTCGCGATGGCGGCGCCAACGAGCTTCGCGTTCGGATCCTCGACGTGAGCGGCCAGCCGGCTGCCGGCGCGATGCTCTTCGTCGACGGCTTCGGCTCCTACTTCCGCATCGTAACGGCGGATGGAGAGGGCTTCGCGACCACGAGCTTCTCGACCGCAGCCCCCTCAAGCGTGAGGCTCGCCGCGTTTCACCGAGGAGGCTGGTTCCTCACGGGAGCGATGAGCGGTGACGCGGCGAGAAACGGCTACGTCGCCCGGCTCGAGCCGCAGGGAACCGTCCACGTGACGCTCGACGAGGGCGGCCCGCTCCCCGTCCGCATCACCGCCCCCGGCGGCTGGGAGTTGGGCAACCTCCTCACGATGCTCGGCCTGCGCCCGAACGTCGCGAAGGCGACTCCCCTCGTCCTCCAATTGCCGAAGGGAGAGTATGCGATTACGGCCGGCACACGGTCGAAACATGCGCGTGTAGAGAGCGGGCGCGACACCGTCGTCGCGATCGAGGCGCCATGAACGCGAGCCCGCTCACTCCGCAAGCAGATCTCTGATCTTTCGCGCGAGAGTTGCAGCCATGAACGGCTTCTGGAGGAATGCAACTTTCGCGTCGAGGAGTCCGTGGCGAACGACGACGTCCTCGGTGTAGCCCGACACGAAGAGGATCCGGATTCCCGGGCGAAGCGCGGCGACCCGCTCGGCGACGGCGCGGCCCGGCAGGCCGGGCATTACCGCGTCGGTCATCAGAACGTCGATCGTTCCCGAATGTGTCTCCGCGATCGCGATCGCCTCCCCGCCCTCCCGCGCCTCGAGGACCTGGTAGCCGTAGCCCTCGAGCCCGTCGATCATGATCTCGCGCACGGTGTCGTCGTCTTCGACGACGAGAATCGTCTCCTTGCCGACGAGCTCCTGCTCCTCCAGCGCGGCCTTTCGCGGCCGTATCGACGCGCCGGCGACCGGAAGGTAGATCCGGAAGGTCGTTCCATGATCGGGCTCGCTGTAAACCCAGATGTGCCCGCCGCTCTGCTTTACGATTCCGAAGACCGTGGCGAGGCCGAGCCCCGTCCCTTTCCCGGACTCCTTCGTCGTGAAGAACGGTTCGAACACGCGCGCCTGCGTCGGCTCGTCCATGCCGCAACCGGTGTCGCTCACCGCGAGCAGGACGTAGGGGCCCGGCTTCACGTCGACGTGCGCGTCGGCGTACGCCTCGTCGAGCTCGACGTTCGCGGTCTCGATCGTCAGGCGCCCTCCCTCCGGCATCGCGTCGCGCGCGTTCACCGCGAGGTTCAGGATCACCTGCTGGAGCCTCCCCGCATCGGCAAGCACGCCGTCGAGCTCCGGCGCGCAGACGGCAGCGATGTCGATGTCTTCGCCGAGCACCATTCCGAGCATCCGATGCGTCTCCTCGACGATCACGTTGAGGTCGACGATCGTTGCCTCCATGACCTGCTGCCGCCCGAACGCCAGGAGCTG